>NZ_JBJDRK010000065.1:0-21858 GCF_044987405.1 Microbacterium sp. ZW T2_14
CATCTCCGAGCGCGCCCGTGGTTCGGGGCGAAGCCCCATCAAGAGGGGTACGGGAATCGGGCATGTCAATCACCACGGTAGAGAAGGGCGCGCTCGGAGATGCGCGCGGCGAGCCGGTCGGGTCCGGCAGCCAGGATGCTGCGGCTCTCCGACGCTATCACCGCTTCCGCCAGCCCGCCGAAGCGCGCGCGGAGCTGATGCGCCTCCGCACCCTGATGACCGAACCCCGGACCCAGGATCGGGGCGACCGGAGAGAACGGAGTGAGCCCGGCATCCGCCCAGTCCACGGTGCCGCCGATCACCACGCCCACGCTCCCCCACTCCCCCTCCGGGGTCGTGCGGGCGTTGCGCTCCGAGATCTCGCGCACGATCGCGGCCGAGACCGTCTCGCCGCTCGGAAGGACCGCCCGCTGGGCGGTGCGCGCGTCGGGATTGCTCGTGGCGGCCAGCACGAACACGCCCTTGCCGTGGCGTTCCGCGACGGCGAACGTGCCTTCGAGCGTGCCGATTCCCAAGAACGGGTTGGCCGTCAGCGCGTCGGCCTCGAGCGGAGAGCCGGGCGTGAGCCACGCCTCGCCGTAGGCGTCCATGGTCGATCCGATGTCGCCGCGCTTGGCGTCGGCGATCACCAGCAGCTCGGCGGCGCGGGCGGCGGCGAGGACGTCCTCGAGTGCGGCGAAGCCGGCCGACCCGTAGCGCTCGAAGAACGAGACCTGCGGTTTGACGACGCCGACGCGGCCCGCGGCGGCCTCGACCACGCGCAGGCCGAACTCGCGCGCGCCGGCGGCTGCGGCATCCACTCCCCACTCCGCCAGGAGATGGGGGTGCGGATCGATGCCGACGCACAGCTGCCCGTACGTCGCGAGAGCTGCGCGGACCCGTTCGCCGAAGGATGTCATCCGCGCGCCCGACGATCTTCCGCGTACTCCTGCAGGCTTCTGACCTTGAAGCCCTCTCGCAGCACCGGCAGAGCGCTTACCGCGGCGCCGAGCACGGCCATCGTCGTGAACAGCGCCTTGTCGCCGGCCACCGCCGCCGCGCGGATCTCGTAGCCGTCGGCGCGGGCACTGCCGCCGCTCGGAGTGTTCACCACGATGTCGATCTCGCCGGCGTTGATGAGGTCGACGATGTTGGTGCCGCCCGACTCCTGCGTCTCGGAGTACTTGCTCACCACGCGCACCGCGATGCCGTTGCGGGCGAGGATCTCGGCGGTGCCCTCGGTCGCGACGAGGTCGAAGCCGAGCTCCTGCAGGCGGTGGGCCGGCAGGATCACCGCGCGCTTGTCGCTGTCGGCGACCGAGATGAACACCGTGCCGGACTGCGGCATGCCGCCGTACGCGGCATCCTGCGACTTCGCGAAGGCCGTGGGGAAGTCGCGGTCGATGCCCATGACCTCGCCGGTGGAGCGCATCTCCGGGCCGAGGACCGAGTCCACGGTCTGCCCGTCGGCGGTACGGAACCGCTTGAACGGCAGCACGGCCTCCTTCACGGCGACCGGGGCGTCCAGCGGCACGCGCGAGCCGTCCTGCTCGGGGAGCAGTCCTTCCGCCTTGAGATCGGCGATCGACGTGCCCGCCATGATCCGCGAGGCGGCCTTCGCGAGCGGGATCCCGAGCGCCTTCGACACGAACGGCACCGTGCGGCTGGCGCGCGGGTTCGCCTCGATCACGTAGAGAACGCCGGCCGAGATGGCGAACTGCACGTTGAGGAGGCCTCGCACGCCCACGCCCTCGGCGATGGCGTGCGTCGCGATCCGGACGCGGTCGATGTCGGTGCGGCCGAGGCTCACCGGCGGCAGCGTGCAGCTCGAGTCGCCGGAATGGATGCCGGCCTCCTCGAGGTGCTCCATGACGCCGCCGATGTACAGCTCCTCGCCGTCGAACAGCGCGTCGACGTCGATCTCGATGGCGTCGTCGAGGAAGCGGTCGACCAGGAGCGGCATCCCCGGGCCGATGATCGCGGCGTCGGCGATGCGGACGAAGTAGTCGCGCAGCGCCTCCGTCGAGTACACGATCTCCATGCCGCGGCCGCCGAGCACGAAGCTCGGGCGCACCAGCACCGGATAGCCGATCTCCTCGGCCACCGCGACGGCGCCGTCGACGTCGATCGCCGTTCCGTTGCGCGGCGCGACCAGGCCCGCGTCGTCGAGCAGGCGCGAGAAGAGCTCGCGCTCCTCAGCCAGGTCGATCGCCGCCGGCTTGGTGCCGAGGATGGTGTAACCGGCGTCCTCGATCCCCTTCGCCAGCCCCAGGGGCGTCTGGCCGCCGAGCTGGCAGATCACGCCCATGATCTCGCCCGACTGCGCCTCTGCGTGCAGCACCTCGAGCACGTCCTCCAGGGTGAGCGGCTCGAAGTAGAGACGGTCCGAGGTGTCGTAGTCGGTCGACACGGTCTCGGGGTTGCAGTTCACCATCACCGTCTCGTAGCCGGCGTCGGCCAGCGCGAAGGAGGCGTGCACGCACGAGTAGTCGAATTCGACGCCCTGCCCGATGCGGTTCGGGCCCGAGCCGATGATGACGATCTTGGTGCGCTCCGACGGCGTCACCTCGGTCTCGAAGTCGTAGCTCGAGTAGTGGTAGGGCGTCAGCGCCGGGAACTCCCCCGCACAGGTGTCGACGGTCTTGTAGACGGGGCGGATGCCGAGGGCGTGACGGATGCCGCGCACCGCGGCTTCACTGGGCTGATCGGCGCCGTTCCGCCGCAGTTCGGCGATCTGGGCGTCGCTGAACCCGTGCTCCTTCGCGATGCGCAGGGTGGCGGCATCCAGCTCGCCCGCCTGGCGCACGAACTCGGCCACCTCGTTGATGAGGACGATCTGATCGAGGAACCACGGGTCGATCTTGGTCGCCTCGAACGCCTGCTCGACCGTGGCGCCCTTGCGCAGCGCCTGCTGCAGCACGACGATGCGCCCGTCGGTCGGACGCTGCGCGATCTCGAGCAGCTCGTCGGCCGAGCGCGTCTCGTCGCCCCAGTGGAAGCTCGACCCGCGCTTCTCGAGGGAGCGCAGCGCCTTCTGCAGCGCCGTGGCGTAGTTGCGGCCGATGGCCATCGCCTCGCCCACGGACTTCATCGTGGTCGTCAGTGTGGTGTCGGCGGCCGGGAACTTCTCGAAGTTGAAGCGCGGCACCTTGACGACGACGTAGTCGAGCGTCGGCTCGAAGCTGGCCGGCGTGACCTTCGTGATGTCGTTGGGAATCTCGTCGAGGCGGTAGCCGATCGCGAGCTTCGCGGCGATCTTCGCGATCGGGAAGCCGGTCGCCTTGGAGGCGAGGGCCGACGACCGCGAGACGCGGGGGTTCATCTCGATCACGATGATGCGACCGGTGGCCGGGTCGACGGCGAACTGGATGTTGCAGCCGCCGGTGTCGACTCCCACCGCGCGGATGATGTCGATGCCGATATCACGCAGCTTCTGGTATTCGCGGTCGGTGAGGGTGAGCGCCGGGGCGACGGTGATCGAGTCGCCGGTGTGGACACCGACCGGGTCGACGTTCTCGATCGAGCACACGACGACGGTGTTGTCGGCGGTGTCGCGCATCAGCTCGAGCTCGTACTCCTTCCACCCGAGGATCGACTCCTCGAGCAGCACCTCGGTCGTCGGCGAGTCGCGCAGACCGGCGCCGGCGATGCGGCGGAGGTCGTTCTCGTCGTACGCGAAGCCCGAGCCCAGGCCGCCCATCGTGAAGGACGGGCGGACGACGAGCGGGTACCCGAGCTCGCCCGCGGCCGCGAGCACCTCGTCCATCGTGTGGGCGATCCGGGATGCCGCGACGTCGGCGCCCGCGTCGAGCACGAGCTGCTTGAAGATCTGGCGGTCCTCGCCCTTGTTGATCGCCTCGAAGTCGGCGCCGATGAGCTCGACGTCGTACTTCTCGAGGATTCCGTGCTTGTGGAGGTCGATCGCCGCGTTGAGCGCCGTCTGACCGCCGAGGGTCGGCAGGATGGCGTCGGGCTTCTCCTTCGCGATGATCGTCTCGATGACGCGCCAGTTGATCGGCTCGATGTAGGTCGCGTCGGCGAAGTCGGGGTCGGTCATGATCGTGGCCGGGTTCGAGTTCACCAGGATGACGCGGACGCCCTCCTCGCGGAGCACACGGCAGGCCTGGGTGCCCGAGTAGTCGAACTCGCACGCCTGCCCGATGACGATCGGGCCGGAGCCGATGACCAGGACGGAGTTGATGTCGTCGCGCTTGGGCATTACTTCGCGGCCTTCTTCTCGAGGTTCGCGACGACGAGGTCGCGGAAGCGGTCGAACAGGTAGTTGGCGTCGTGCGGACCGGCGGCCGCCTCGGGGTGGTACTGCACGGAGAAGGCGGGGATGTCGAGCGCACGCAGGCCCTCGACCACCTGGTCGTTCAGCCCGACATGGCTGACCTCGATGCGGCCGTAGCCGTGCGGGCTGTCGAACTCGCCGTCCACGGGAGCGTCCACGGCGAACCCGTGGTTGTGGGCGGTGATCTCGACGCGCCCGGTCGACTTGTCGAGCACGGGCTGGTTGATGCCGCGGTGGCCGAAGGGCAGCTTGTAGGTGCCGAGGCCCAGCGCACGACCGAGCAGCTGGTTGCCGAAGCAGATGCCGAAGAACGGCAGCCCGTCGTCGAGCACGCCGCGCAGCAGGTCGACGTGGTCGCCCGATGCTGCCGGGTCGCCGGGACCGTTCGAGTAGAAGACCGCGACCGGGTCGATCGCGCGGATCTGCTCGATCGTGACGTCCTGCGGCAGGACGTGCACGTCGAACCCGCGTGCCGCGAGGTTGGTGACCGTGGCCTGCTTCACACCGAGGTCGAGGACGGCGAGGTTGCCGATGCGCTCTCCGGTCGCCTTCGTGACCTCGGCGGCCGCGACCGAGACGTCTGCGGAGAGATTGCGGCCGGCCATCTCGGGTGCCTCGCGCACGAGACGCAGCTGCTCGTCCGGGTCGATCGCCGCCGCCTCGCCGGAGAAGATCGCACCCCGCATGCTCCCGGCCGAGCGGATGTGGCGCGTCACGGCGCGCGTGTCGATGCCGCTGATGCCGACGACGCCATCCGCCACCAGCGCATCGTCGAGCGACTCGTCGGCGCGCCAGTTCGAGACGACGCGCGAGGGGTCGCGCACGATGTAGCCCGACACCCAGATGCGGCGCGACTCGGGGTCTTCGTCGTTCATGCCGGTGTTGCCGATGTGCGGTGCCGTCTGCAGCACGATCTGGCCGGCGTACGAGGGATCGGTGAGCGTCTCCTGGTAGCCCGTCATGCCGGTGGCGAAGACGACCTCGCCGATGGTGGTGCCCTGGGCGCCGTAGGCGCGTCCGACGTGGCGGGTTCCGTCCTCGAGCACGAGGACGGCGGGATCGGTCTGGAAGTGGGAGGTCATGATTCGGTTCCCGTCTGGGTCGGGGGAAGGATGCCGGCCACAGCGTCCGCGAGTGCGCGGGCCGAGGCATCCTGGGGTCGGAAGTAGGTGTCGACGGTCGAGCCGGCGTCGGTGCGCCATGTCAGCCGTGTGAGGCCGCCCGTCTCGACGACGCGGTCGATCGCGACGGTGGACTGGCCGACGTCGACGATGCGGTCGGGAGTCAGCACGAACGGGTCCTGCCCGGTGAGGCCGACGGCCACGCCCTCATCGGCGACGGTGACGGTCGCCTTGGAGCGGAACGCCATGCCCGGGGCGGCGATGCGCTCCAGCGGAGCGTCGCGGGCGGTCGTCGCGACGTACAGCGCGTCGAAAGTCGCACGCACGTGCGCGTCGGCGGGAAGCTCGCCTGCGACGACGAGGGGCGTCGCGTCCCGCCGCGTTCGTCGCCACCACGCCCACGCGAGGGCGGCGAGAAGCACGACGGCGACCGCGATCATGACCGCCAGGGCGCCTTCGCGGGTCATGCGCGTGCTCCCGGCGTATCGAGCAGCGCCCCGTCGGCGACGGTGACGGTGCCCCGGTGGAGCGTCCAGCGCACCTCCCCCGGCAGTTCGCGACCCAGGTACGGCGAGTTCACGCTGCGGCCGCGCAGATCCTCGGCCGTGAACGTGCGGCGCGGCGCCGGGTCGTAGAACGCGAGGGAGGCCGGCTGGCCCTCAGTGAGGGGTGTCCCGTGTCCGGCGAGCCGGCCGATGCGCGCGGGCTCGCGCGACATGACGCGCGCGACGTCGCCCCACGTCAGCAGGCCGGTGTCGATCATCGCCTGCTGCACCACCCGCAGCGCGCTCTCCAGGCCCACCATGCCGTTGGCGGCCGCCTGCCACTCGCAGGCCTTCGCCTCGGCGGGGTGGGGCGCGTGGTCCGTCGCGACGATGTCGATGGTCCCGTCGGCGAGGCCCTCCCGCACCGCGAGCACGTCCTCTTCTCGCCGGAGGGGCGGGTTGACCTTGAATCGCGCGTCGTAGTCGCGCACGAGCTCGTCGGTCAGGAGCAGGTGATGCGGAGTGACCTCGGCGGTCACATCGACGCCGCGGCGCTTGGCCCAGCGGATGATGTCGACCGAGCCTGCGGTCGAAAGGTGGCAGACGTGCAGCCGGGAACCGACGTGCTCGGCGAGAAGCACATCGCGGGCGATGATCGACTCCTCGGCCACCGCGGGCCAGCCGGCGAGCCCGAGCTCCGCCGACACGGCGCCCTCGTTCATCTGGGCGCCCTCGGTGAGGCGCGGGTCCTGGGCGTGCTGGGCGATGACGCCGTCGAACGCCTTCACGTACTCGAGCGCTCGCCGCATGATGAGCGGATCCCAGACGCAGAAGCCGTCGTCGCTGAAGACGCGCACCCGGGCACGGGAGTCGGCCATCGCGCCCAGCTCGGCCAGCCGCTCGCCCTTCTGCCCGACCGTGACGGCGCCGATCGGCTGCACCGTGACGAAGCCGGCAGCCTCGCCGAGGGCGAGCTCCTGCTCGACCACACCGGCGGTGTCGGCGACGGGCGAGGTGTTCGGCATGGCGAACACGGCGGCGTAGCCACCAGCGGCGGCAGCGCGCGAGCCGGTGAGAATCGTCTCGGATGCCTCGTAGCCGGGTTCGCGCAGATGCGTGTGGAGATCGACCAGGCCCGGCAGCAGCACGAGGCCGTCGACGTCGACCACGGTCGCCCCGGCGCGGCTGAGTCCGGGACCCATCTCGGCGATGACGCCGTCTTCGACGATCAGATCGGCGGCGGTGGATCCTTCGACCTGTGCGCCTCGGAAGAGAAGGGTCTCGCTCATGGGGTGTTCTCCTTCTCTTCGCCGCCGGTGACCGGGGCGTCCGTCGCGAGTGTGCTCTCGGCTGCGTCGTGCTCCGCTCCCGCCAGAAGCAGGTAGAGCGCGGCCATGCGCACCGAGACGCCGTTCGCGACCTGCTCGAGGACGGTCGAGCGGGGCGAGTCCGCGGCTTCGGCGGAGATCTCCAGACCCCGGTTCATGGGTCCGGGATGCATGACAATGCTATCCGCTCCCAGCGCCTGCAGGCGGCGCGCGTCGAGACCCCAGCGTCGCGAATACTCCCGTTCAGTGGGGAAATATGCGGCGTTCATGCGTTCCAGCTGGATGCGCAGCATCATGAGTGCGTCCGGTGCGGCGGAGATCGCGTCGTCGAGGTCGTACAGCATGGTCACCGGCCACTGCGACATGTCCTGCGGCACCAGGGTGGGCGGTGCGACCAGAGTGACGTGCGCGCCGAGGGCGTCGAGCAGCCAGACGTTCGAACGGGCGACCCGCGAGTGCAGCACGTCACCGACGATCGTCACCTTCACGCCGGCGAGGTCGCGACCACGGCTGTCGTCGCCGAAGCGCCGCTTGCGGATCGTGAACGCGTCCAGCAGCGCCTGCGTCGGATGCTCGTGCGTGCCGTCTCCCGCGTTGACGACGCCGGCGCTGATCCAGCCGCTCGTGGCGAGGGTGCGCGGTGCGCCGGACGCCCCGTGGCGGATGACGACGGCGTCCGCTCCCATCGCCTGCAGGGTCTGCGCGGTGTCCTGCAGCGACTCCCCCTTCGAGACGCTGGACCCCTTGGCGGAGAAGTTGATCACATCGGCCGAGAGGCGCTTGGCGGCGGCCTCGAACGAGATCCGCGTGCGCGTCGAATCCTCGAAGAACAGGTTGACGACGGTCCTGCCCCGCAGGGTGGGCAGCTTCTTCACCTCGCGGCGCTGCGTGTCGGCCATGTCCTCGGCCACGTCGAGGATGCGCAGGGCATCGGCGCGGGCGAGCGTCCGGGTGTCGAGCAGGTGCCTCATGAGCGGGTCACCGTCCTTCGATGGTGACGGCCTCGGAGCCGTCGGTCTCGTCGAGGCGGACGTTGACGCGCTCGTCGCGGGAGCTCGGCAGGTTCTTGCCGACGAAGTCCGGGCGGATCGGCAGCTCGCGGTGCCCGCGATCGACGAGGGTCGCGAGCCGCACCGCTGCGGGGCGGCCGATGTCCTGCAGCGCGTCCAGCGCCGCACGGATGCTGCGTCCGGAGAAGAGCACGTCATCCACCAGGACGACGACCTTGCCGTCGACGCCGCCGGGCGGGATCTGCGTCCGCTGCGGCGAGCGGGTCGGGTTGCGGTGCAGATCGTCCCGATACATCGTGACGTCGAGGGCGCCGACCGGCACCGGGGCGCCGCCGAACTGCTCCACCAGCGCGCCGATCCGATGCGCGAGCGTGACGCCGCGCGTGGGGATCCCGAGGAGGACCAGACCTTCGGGGCCCTTGTTGGACTCCAGGATCTCGTGGGAGATCCGAGTCAGGGCCCGGGCGATATCGGCGCCGGTCATGACGGTGCGAGGCTGCACGGTGGGCGTGCTCATCCGCCGCTCCCTTCTCCGCCTCACAGGACGGGGTTAAAGGTTGCTGTGATCGTCGTCCAGTCTAGGGCACGGCGAAGGCCGGCCCCGAATCGGGACCGGCCCTCGCGGCGGCGGCGGGATGGGCATCGCGACGCCGCTGCGGTCATCCCCGCGCGGCAGGACCGCGCAGAACCCGGGAGGCGACGACGAGGGCCGCGGCGATCAGCACGACGTTCTTGAAGATGTACTGACCGGTCAGCGTCGGTCCCATGGGACCGAAGACCTCGCTGGGCAGGAGCACGATCGGCGACAGGATCCCGACGTAGGCGATCGCGAGCACCACGAGCCCGATCCGTGCGAAGCCGCGACCGGCGATCAGCAGCGCGCCCGCCGCGACTTCGATCACCGCGGTGGCGACGAGCGCGGCCTGTCCGCTGACGAGGCCGAAGGTGAGCTTCTCCCAGGTCTGGCTCACCAGCGCCTCGACCGGGCTGACGCCCGGGAAGAGCTTCAGGGCGCCGAACACGACGAAGACGGCTCCGAGTGCGATCCGCAGGGCGGGGATGCTCCAGCGCTGCAGCGAGGCCTTGACGGCGGCCTCGGCCCGCGCCTCCCACGACAGGATCGCGCGGATGGGGCTCGACTGACGGGTCGATGCGGGGACGACGACGCCGGCGGCGCCGTGGACGGGAACGGTGGTCATGGCGTTGACTCCTTCGATGCTGATCGCCCGCGATCGCGGGCACGGTGATCAGGATTCGGAGGGAGCCGTCATGATACGGAACGGCAGAGGATTCGCGGGCCGAGCACACACGACCGGCACGAGAACGCCGTCTGATTGTCGGAGATCTACAACCAGACGGCGCCTTCGATGGTTCAGGCCGCGGGCGTGGTCGCCTCGCGGGAGAGCGCGTCCTCCACCTGGGACGCGCGGATCGGGTGCCCCTGGCTGGTCAGGCACTTGCCGCTCGCCAGGTCCCACTTCCAGTCGTGGAGGGAACACGTGAGGACGCCGTCCTCGATCTTCCCGGTCTTGGTGAGATCGGCCCGCAGGTGCGGGCAGCGGCGCTGCACGATCCAGTCGCCGAGCTGCGCGTCCTCGGTCTGGTCGGTCTGCTCGGCGTACCAGTTCTCGACGTACTCGATGCGATCGCGTGACAGGCACTTCAGGAACGTGGTGAGGAACTCGTTGAACTTGCCGCTGCGCCCCACCTCGAACTGCATCGACAGGAAGATCGAGTTCGACCAGTCGATCTCGTGGTCGGCGATGTTGGTCGAGACCAGGTCGGCCGGGATCGTGTACCAGTAGATGCACTCGTCGTCGGCGTATTCGCGCACCTTCGCCTTCGGGAAGTCCACCACCATGTCCAGGTCGCCGATGCGGAAGCGCACGATGCCGCCGACGCCGTTGCGGATGGTGCGGGCGCGGCGCAGCAGCGGCTCCCACCACTCCTTGATCGCCGCGAGCATCTCCGCCGGCGGCAGAACGGCCGCACGCGAGGCCTCCTCGGCGCGGATCTCGTCCCGACGGGAGTCGCGCTGTTCGGCGAGGTACGACCACTTGTCGTCGAAGATGCGGTCGATCTCGGCATCCGTGTACAGGGTCTGGGTGACCGACAGCTCGCCGCCGTTCAGCTCGACGACCGTGCCGGGCACGAACTCGTAGCCCTTCTGGTCCGGTCGCAGCTCGGCCATGTGTGTCAGGAACTGCCGCTGGTCGGTGAAGATCGCGTCGTCGTCGAGGCCGTAGCCGTTGTACTTGAACAGCTCTTCGCGCAGGAACATCGGCGGCCCGGCCATGGGGAAGACGTGCTCGGCATCCACCTTCTCGATGTAGTACATCGCGCGCTTGTTCTGGGCGTCGCGCTTGAGCTTGGCGAAGTTCTGCTTGGCGTCCTGGGGCAGGTCGTAGACCATGGGCCACCAGATGGCGCCCGAGACCTGCGTGAAGTACGCCTCGGGCTTCGAGAAGCCGAGCAGCTTCTCGAGGTCGAGCGGGTGCGAGTCGTTCTGGTTCAGGATGCTGGCGGTGCCGTCGTCGACGCTCAGGGACGAGTCGCCGATCGGCCCGTCGCTCGGCGCGCGCAACGGCGTCACCATGAGCTTGAGGGGGCCGAACTCGAGCGGCACGCCCGCCTGCGTGTAGACGATGTTGTCGTAGCCGAGCCGGCGGAGGTCCTGCTCGAGATCGTCGGTCGGGTAGTCCGGCAGCAGGACCTTGATGTCCTTCGGCACGTGGCGCTGCATGAGCGCCGGGTCGAAGTGGTCCCGGTGACGGTGCGAGACGTACAGGAAGTCGGCGTTGCCGTACTTCTGCCAGTCCAGCGCCCGGTTGTCGGGGAACGGGAACCACGACCCGAAGAAGGTCGGGCCGATCACCGGGTCGCAGAGGATGCTTCCTCCCGCCGTCTCGATGAACATTCCGGCGTGGCCGAGGCCCGTGATGCGCATGGGACTCCTCCCCTATCCAACAGTCGAACGAACCAGACGAGTCTAGGCGAGCGGCGCCGCGGTACCCGGCCCGTCGACCGGCAAGTCTCAGGCGTCGAACAGCCCGCGGATGTCGTCGGCGGTGAGCGCCTGGCCGAACAGGGCGTCGTCGTCCATCACCGACCGGAACAGGCGCGCCTTGCGCTGCTGCAGCGCCATCACCTTCTCCTCGATGGTCCCGTTCGCGATGAGCCGGTACACCATGACGCTGCGGTGCTGCCCGATGCGATGTGCACGGTCGATCGCCTGCGCTTCGGCGGCGGGATTCCACCAGGGGTCCAGCATGAACACGTAGTCGGCCTCGGTGAGAGTGAGTCCGAAGCCGCCCGCCTTCAGGCTGATGAGGAAGACCGGCGCCTCTCCCCCGCGGAAGGTCTCGACCGCGGCATCGCGATCGCGGGTCGACCCGTCGAGATAGGCGAACGGGATGCCGCGCTCCTCGAGCCGCGCCGACACCAGGCCGAGGAACGACGTGAACTGGCTGAACACGAGCGCCCGGTGCCCCTCGGCGAGGGCTTCGTCGAGCTGCTCGAACAGGGCGCCGAGCTTGCTCGGAGCGATGTGGGAGTACGCGGGGTCGACGAGTTCCGGGGCGAGGCTGAGCATGCGGAGCAGCGTCAGCGAGCGGAACACGATGAAGCGGTTGCGATCGAGGTCTTCGAGCAGTCCCAGCACCTTCTGACGCTCGCGCTGCAGGACGGTGTCGTAGAGGGCCCGATGGGCGGCGCCGAGCTCGATGCGCACCTCCTGCTCCTGCTTCGCGGGGAGGTCGGCGGCCACCACCTCCTTCGTGCGCCTCAGGACGAGCGGACGGATGCGGCGCCGCAGGCGCGCCAGACGTCCGGCGCGATACGCGCCGCCCTCCTGGTTCTCGGGCACCTTGCCCTTCTCGATCGGGCCCACGTACTCCTCGCGGAACCGGCGTGCCGACGGGAACAGCCCCGGCGCCGTGAGCGAGAGCAGGGCCCACAGCTCGGTGAGGCTGTTCTCGAGCGGGGTGCCCGTCACGGCGAAGACGACGTCCGCCGAAAGGTCGCGCGCCGCCCGATAGGCCTTCGTCTGGCTGTTCTTCACGAACTGCGCCTCGTCCAGGATGAGGCCGGCCCACGTGACGCGTCCGAACTCGGCCTCGTCGAGACGCAGGAGCGTGTACGACGTCACGACGATGTCGGCGGCGGCTGCGGCATCCGCCACCGGCGTCCCCCGCTTCGCGCGAGTCGCATCGATGAGGGCGACGCGAAGGTCGGGCACGAAGCGCGCCGCCTCGCTGCGCCACGTCGAGAGCACGGAGGTGGGCGCCACCACCAGGAAAGGGCGCTTCTCGCCGCGCTCACGAGCGTGGGTGATGAGGGCCAGCAGCTGCAGCGTCTTGCCGAGGCCCATGTCGTCAGCCAGGATGCCGCCGAGCCGGTGCTGCCACAGGAACGCCAGCCAGTCGTAGCCGACCCGCTGATACGGGCGCAGGTCCGCCTGCAGTGCGGACGGGAGCGGCATGGCGGGCACCCCGTCGGCCTCGCGCAGCGCCTCGACGGTCGCGCGCCACGAGACCGCGGGCTGCGCCTCGTCGGCGAGATCCTCGAAATCCGCCCAGAGGGCCGTCTGGTAGCGGCTGATGCGCGGCCCGGTCTCCCACTCGTCGAGCTCGCCGGCTTCGTCGATGAGATCTCGGAGGCGCTGCAGCGACGGATGCGACAGCGAGAAGTACGCGCCGTCGCTCAGCAGGATCTTCTTGCGGCCGCGCGACAGCGCCGTGAAGAGGGTCCCGAACGGGATGCGGCGGCCGTCGATCGTCACAAGCACGCCCAGGTCGAACCAGTCGGCGTCGGTCGTCTCGACCGCCGTGATGTCGATGCGCGGGTCGCCGGCGAGCTCGCGGTACGGCGGACGCTCGCCCGAGATCTCCACGCGGATGTCGGCCTCCGCTTCGAGCAGCGGCAGCAGCTCCGAGGCGAATTCGGCCGCGTCGATCCCCGACAGCGTGCCGGCAGAGGCGAAGTCGATCGGCGCGTGATCGCGCCACAGCGCCTCGGCGCGCCCACGGATCGCCGCCTCGGCGTCGGCGTCGCGATCGTCGCCGGTCGTGTCCAGACCGAGCAGCTCGCCCTCGCCGTATCGCCACGCCAGCGTGTACACGAGCCGGTGGTTCGGTTCGAACCGCACGAGGAGCACGAGCAGCGGCCGCGGAGGCGGGGCGACGTCGATCCCCGGCGCATCGATCTCCACGCGTCGCGCGATGCGGGGCAGGTGCTCGCGGACGAACTCCTCGGCGTCGTCGGCCGGGACGGTGACAGCCTCACGTGCGGTGAGGAGTGCGGGCACCGGGTCGGGCAGCGGGACGGCGGCCAGCACCAGGTCGATGCGCTCCCGATGCACCGTGAAGCGGTAGACACCGGTGCGTCCGACCGGGCGCAGGCCGGCGGCCGCGATCTGCTCGCCGTCGATGGTCACGATCGGGACGATCTCGAGGCCGCGCGCGGTGCGCTGCGCCTGCACGGCGACGGACGCCGTGGACGCCAGAGCGACCGTCGCGCCGCGCTTGGTCGGAACGAACGGGATGCCCAGGTCGGCGGCGGACGCCAGGTGCGGCCAGAGGAGACTCGACTCGATGTCGTCGAGCGTGAGCCATTCCGACACATCCGAGAACGCGCCGAACGAGCGGACGTCGCGGCCGATGCTGTGCAGCTCGGCGAACCATCGGGTCTGCGACGGGTCGTACTCCGTGGTCGGCCGCCGCAGCGCGTCCCACGAGACGCCGCCCTTGATCCACGCGTCCGACCGGCCCGACCGAGCCAGGGGGCGGAGCCCCACCAGCACGTCCAGCCCATGCTGATGCAGGCCGCGGGCCGTTGCCGACTCGACCCGCGCCGGTGCCCAGGCCGACGCTCCGCGACGCACGCGCTGGCGCAGTTCGACCCCGAGGGCGAGGGGCGTGTGCGTCCGTGCGACGGGTGCCGGGGCGGCGAACACCGCGCGCCACGACGACTCCCCCGACGCCGGTGCCGAAGTCGCCAGCCTGTTCGCTGCGAGCAGCGTCGCAACCGTGTGCTTGCAGTCGAACTGCACCGGGCACGTGCACGACGTGGCGGCGATGGGGTGGTCCACCCGCTGCGGGTCGAGCCGCACGCGGCAGCGGTACGTGCGTCCCGCGCTGCCCCTGACGACGGCCTCGATGACGGACGTCACCGGGTCCCACTGCAGCTGCTGCACCGCGCCGTCGGCGAAGTACGCCGCACCGCGTTCGTACGAGCCGCTGTCGGTGTGTCGGCGGATGTGCCCGGGATCGATGAACGGCGGGGGGCCGGCCGACAGCGGGGTCACGGCATCCATCCTGCCAAGTCCCGCCGACACCGCGGCGAGCGTGCGGCGTTCAGCCCGCGCGCGCGATCCGGGCGAGGACGCCGTGGACGAACGAGCCGGACTCGTCGGTCGAGAACTCCTTGACCAGTTCGACGGCCTCGTCGATGGCGACCGCGGTGGGCACCTCGTCGTTGTAGAGGATCTCCCAGGCGCCGATGCGCAGCACGGCACGGTCGACGGCGGGCATGCGCGCGAGCGTCCAGTCCTTCGCGAACGTCGTGATCTGCTCGTCGATGGCGTCCTGGTTGTCGATCACGCCGTCGACGATCTCACGGGCGTACAGCCACGAGGCCTCGCGGGCGGGCTCGTTCGCGGCCCGCTTCGCCTCGGCGGCGAGGACGGTCGCGGGGGTGTCGCCGCGGACGTCGGCCTGGAAGAGGATGTCGAGCGCGCGCTTGCGCGCCTTCGTACGGGCACTCATGAGTCAGCAGCCGCCGACGTCAGTTGACGCGGCCGAGGTAGTCGCCGGTGCGCGTGTCGACCTTGACCTTGGTGCCGGTCTCGACGAACAGGGGCACCTGGATCTCGTACCCGGTCTCGACGGTCGCGGCCTTGGTGCCGGCCGACGAGCGGTCGCCCTGGAGGCCCGGCTCGGTGTAGGTGATCTCGAGGATGACGGAGGCGGGAAGCTCGACGTAGAGCGGGTTGCCGTTGTTCAGCGCGATCTGCACCTGCTGGTTCTCGAGCAGGAAGTTCGCGGCGTCGCCGACGGTGGCGGCCGCCACGTTGATCTGGTCGTAATCGGCGACATCCATGAAGACGAAGTTGTCGCCGTCGTTGTACAGGTACGTGAAGTCGCGGCGGTCGACGTTCTCGATGTCGATCTTCGCGCCCGCGTTGTACGTGCGGTCGACGACCTTGCCCGACACGACGTTCTTGAGCTTGGTGCGGACGAACGCGCCACCCTTGCCCGGCTTGACATGCTGGAACTCGATGACGTTCCAGAGCTGACCGTCGATGCTGAGGACGACGCCGTTCTTGATGTCTGCGGTGGATGCCATGAGGGTGCGAATCCGTTTCGTTGTGTGCGGTGTGGTGCCGGCGGCGTGAAGTGCGAGGCGGCCGCTGCCCGCCGAGAAGCTCGAGGACCGGCAGCGCCGACGTTCGATTCTACGGGATGCCTGGTCCCCGGCCGATTCGTCAGCCCTCGGCCTGCCCGGTGAGGATGTCGATGAGACGTGCGACCGCTGTCGCATACCCGGCCACGCCCTCGCCGATGACGTGGACCTGGGCGACGTCGGCGACGTACGAATGGTGGCGGAACTCCTCGCGCGCCTTCACGTCCGAGATGTGGACCTCGGCGACGGGAAGGCCGACGCCGGAGAGCGCGTCGCGCAGCACGACGGACGTGTGGGTCAGTCCGCCCGGGTTGATGACGATGCCGGCGCAGTCCTCGCGTGCCGCGTGGATGGCGTCGAGGAGCACGCCCTCGTGGTTGCTCTGCACGGCCCTGACCTCGAAGCCGCGCCGGGCCGCGGCATCCGTCGTCACCTGCTCCACGTCGGCGAGGGTCGCCGTGCCGTAGATGCCGGGTTCGCGGGTGCCCAGGAGGTTGAGATTCGGACCGTTGACGAGCAGCAGGCGACGGGGCGTGGTCATGGTCGCACGATATCAGCGGCCGGGGCTGGCAGACCGGTCACGGCAGAGGGCGCGACATGACGATCTCCGGCCCGATGGCGCTGGAGTACGTCTCGCCGGTGGCTGCGAAGCCCGCACGCCGGTACGCGCCCTGGGCGCGATGGTTGTCGCGGTGCACGTCGAGCCAGATCCGGTCGAGGCCGAGGCCCGCCGCCCATTCGGCCGCCGCAGCGAGCAGCGCGTCGACCGCACCCGCACCGCGGTGGCCCGGACTGACGTACACCCCCACCACGTCGGCTCTGCGGTCGTCGACGTACCGGCCGAGGTGGTCCTTCTGCCCGGTGGCGCGGATGAGCACCGAGAGGCTGCCGACCCAGACCTCGTCGACGACGGCGACGAACTGGGCGGTGGTCTCGCTCGTGGCCGCCTTCTCAGCGCGTTCGCGCCAGAAGTCGTCGGCCCGCGCGGCCACCTGCTCGGGAGTCTCGAGGAACGCGATCCCTGCATCCGGGTCGCTCGTCGATTCGAGTCGCAGCGCGCGCACCGCCGCCCATTCGTCGGCACGGATGCGGCGCACGATGAGCCCGGAAGCGTCGGGCCCGGGCATCAGCCCGTCACCTCCTGGTAGGCGGCGAAGAGCAGCGATTCGTCCGGAGCCTGCAGGACGGTGGGCTTGGCGATGTCGTCGAGCACGATGAAGCGCAGCATGCCGCCCCGGCTCTTCTTGTCGCGCTGCATCGTCGCGAGGAGCGTGGGCCACCGTCCGGCGCCGTAGGTGGTGGGCAGGCCCAGCGACCCCAGGATGTCGCGATGGCGCTGGGCGGCGGCATCCGGAAGCCGGCCGGCGAGCCGCGACAGTTCGGCGGCGAACACCATCCCCACCGAGATCGCGGCGCCGTGACGCCAGCGGTAACGCTCGGCGTGCTCGATGGCGTGACCCAGCGTGTGGCCGTAATTGAGGATCTCGCGAAGGCCCGCTTCGCGCAGGTCCTCTCCCACGACGCGCGCCTTCATCTCGATGGCGAGCTCGATGGTGCGGCGGAACGCGGCGCTCTGCGGGTCGACCGCGGTCTCGGGGTCGGCCTCGACGAGGTCGAGGATCTCGGGCGCCCAGATGAACCCCGCCTTGACGACCTCGGCGTAGCCCGCGACGCGCTCGTTGCGCGACAACGAGCCGAGCAGGTCGAGGTCGCAGATGACGGCGCGCGGCGCCCAGAATGCGCCGACGAGGTTCTTGCCCTCGGCGGTGTTGACGCCGGTCTTGCCGCCGACGGCGGCGTCGACCATGCCGAGCACCGTGGTCGGAACCTGCACCACCTCGACGCCGCGCAGCCACGTGGCCGCCACGAAGCCGGCGAGATCGGTGACAGCTCCCCCGCCGAAGCCCACGACGACGTCCGTGCGGGTGAAGTCCGCCTTGCCCATCACCTGCCAGCAGAACGCCGCGACCTCGATGCGCTTTCCGGCCTCGGCGTCGGGGATCTCGGCCAGCAGCACCTCACGATCGCCCACGAGCTGCGCACGCAGGCTCTCGGCCTGTGCCGCAAGGGTCGGGGGGTGGATCACGAGCACCTTGCGGGCCGCAGCGGGCAGTGCCTCGCCGAGCGACGACAGGATGCCGTGGCCCACGGTGATGCCGTAGCTCGCGTCTCCGCTCACGGTGATGGTCGTGGCATCCGTCATGCCGTCTCCTCCTGGTCGGGTCTGCTCGAGCGCACCCATGCGACGAGGGCGTCGACGATGTCCTGCAGCGGACCCGTCGACGTGTCGAACGTCACGTCGGCGAGCTCTTCATAGACGGGGCGGCGCTCTTCGAAGATCGCCGTCCAGCGCTCGATGGCGTCATCGCCGCCCTGCAGCAGCGGCCGGTTCGAGTCGCGCACGCGGCCGGCCACCACCCGTGGCGTGACGGTGAGGAGCGCGACGCGATGTCGCGCGAGCTCCGCCCGCGTGTCGGGGTCCATCACGGCGCCGCCGCCCAGTGAGACGATGCCGGCGGTGGCGAGCCCCTCGCGGACGGCAGCGCGCTCGGCGGCGCGGAAGCGCGCCTCGCCGTGCTCGACGAAGAGCTTCTCGATGGGTCCGTGATCGCGGACGACTGCCGCATCGGTGTCGAAGAAGGGCACGCCGAGCGCGCGCGCGGCCTTCTTGCCGATACTGGTCTTACCGGCGCCCATCGGGCCGATCAGCACGACGGCGTCAGAGTGCGAGGTCATGCTCGGCGAGGCCGGCGTCGCTCTCGGCCGCACTGCGCAGCGCGTCGGGGATGGCGGCGAGGTAGCCCTCGAGGTTGCGGCGGGTCTCGGCGACGCTGTCCCCGCCGAACTTCTCGAGCACCACATCGGCCAGCACCACGGCGACCATCGCCTCGGCGACGACGCCTGCCGCGGGCACCGCGCACACGTCGGAGCGCTGGTGGTGGGCGGAGGCGGCGTCGCCCGTCGCGACGTCCACGGTGCGCAGGGCTCGCGGCACCGTCGCGATCGGCTTCATGCCGGCGCGCACGCGCAGCACGGTGCCGGTCGACATGCCGCCCTCCGTGCCACCGGCCTTGTCGCTCGATCGCGTGATGCCGTCGCCGGCCACGAACAGCTCGTCGTGGGCGGCGGACCCGCGACGGCGGGTGGTCTCGAAGCCGTCGCCGACCTCCACGCCCTTGATGGCCTGGATGCTCATGAGCGCCTGCGCCAGCTTCGCGTCGAGGCGGCGATCCCAGTGCACGTGCGAGCCGAGCCCCGGCGGCAGGCCGTACGCCAGAACCTCGACGATGCCGCCGAGCGTGTCGCCATCCTTGCGCGCGTCGTCCACCTCGGCGACCATGGCCGCACTGGTGGCGGCGTCGAAGCAGCGGAGCGGATCGGCGTCGAGCGCCTCAACGTCATCAGGGGTGGGCAGGGCCGAGCCGGCCGGCACCTGCACCGGACCGATCGAGAGCGTGTGGCTGACGAGACGGATGCCGAGCTCGGCGAGGAACCCGCGGGCCAGGGCGCCGAGCGCGACGCGGGCGGCCGTCTCGCGGGCGCTCGCACGCTCGAGGATGGGGCGGGCCTCGTCGAAACCGTACTTCTGCATGCCGACGAGATCGGCGTGACCCGGACGCGGGCGGGTCAGCGCGGCGCCGCGGCCACGGGACTTCTCCGTGAGCTCGACCGGCTCGGGGCTCATGACCTCGACCCACTTGGGCCATTCGGTGTTGCCGATGCGCAGGGCGATGGGGCTGCCGAGGCTGGTGCCGTGCACCACACCCGACGAGATGGTGAGCTCGTCCTCTTCGAACTTCATGCGCGAGCCGCGGCCATAGCCGAGCTTGCGGCGCGCCAGATCCGCTTGGATGGCGGCGCGGGAGATGGGGACGCCCGCAGGCAGGCCCTCCATGACGGCGACGAGTTCGGGGCCGTGCGATTCGCCGGCCGTGAGCACGCGGAGCATTGGTCCAGTCTCCCACGCCCCGGATCGCCGTTACGCCGTCGTGGGCTCCTCGAGCACCCGGCGCATCGCCTCGAGCGCTCCGGCCTCGTTCGCGAGCGGCGCGTCCGGGTCGCCGTGGCGGAAGATCCGCACCTGCATGAGGGCCTGGTGCAGCAGCATCACGAGACCCGATCGCGCCGGGTTCCCGGCACGCCCCCACGCGGCCGACAGTGCGGTCGGCCAGTGCCCGTAGACGACATCGAGCAGCAGCCCGCCGGAACGAGCGAGCGCGTCGGCCGCGGCATCCGTCACCGGGGCCTCGCCTGGCAGCGTCGCGACGGTGAGGTCCACGGCCTCGTGATGGGATGCTGCGAACGATGCGGTGCGCACCGCGATGCCCAGTCGGCCACCGAGCTGGGCCAGCGTCGTCACCGCCTCGGGCCGGCGGGCGACCACGTCCACCTCACGGACACCGAGCTCGGACAGGGCGACGAGCGCGGACGTCGCCGTGGCGCCCGCGCCGACGATGCGGGCGCGCTCCACGTCGGTGATGCCGTCGTCCGCAAGAGAGCGCACGATGCCGCCCACGTCGGTGTTGAAGCCGTGCGGCCCCGTCGGGTCGAGCAGCAGCGTGTTGACGGCGCCGGTCAGCTCGGCGCGGCGGTCGCGGCGGGCGGCCGCGGTGAACGCGACGCCCTTCAGCGGCATCGTGAGCGAGAGGCCGCGCCAGCTGTCGTCCAGCTCGGCGAACTCCCCCGCGAACGACGCCTCGTCGACGCGGCGGAGGCCGTACGACCAGTCCAGGCCGAGCACGGCGTACGCCGCGGCGTGCAGCTGGGGCGAGCGGCTGTGCGCGATGGGATCGCCCCACACCTCCAGACGCGTCGCGTGCGGGCTCAGCACCCCGAGTCCGGGTGTTCGGAGCACCACTGCTGCATCTGGTCCACGTACTTCTGATGTTCGCTGTACGTGCTCGTAAACTCCGTCTGCCCGGTGTCCATGTTCACCGTGACGAAATACAGCCATGGACCATCAACCGGGTGCATGGCGGCGTCGATCGCGACGTCGCCCGGGTTGGCGATGGGGCCGATCGGCAGGCCGGCGTGCACGTAGGTGTTCCAGGGGTTCGGGTCGTACTGCGCCTCTTCCGAGGTGCTCGCGGAGCCCTCGTGCAGTTCGCCATAGCCGAATTGCGCCGTCGAGTCCATCTGCAGCAGCCCGAAGGTCTCCTGGTTGCCCGGGTCGAGACGGTTCAAGATGACTCGTGACACCTTCTGCATGTCGACCCCGTCGCGCGCCTCGCGCTGGATGATCGAGGCGATCGTGAGGATCTCCTGACGCTTCTCGACCGGAACGCCCGCGGCGTCGAGCGATTGTCTCGTGCGATCGACGAGCGTCTGGATTGCGGACTGCGCCGTCACGCTGGGATCGAAGGTGTACGTGGCGGGGAACAGCCAGCCTTCGAGCGGCTGCCCGCCGGCTGCGACGACGGCCGGATCGACCGGAACACCGTACTGGGACGGGTCGGCGGCGGCTGCCTGCAGATCGGCGAGCGGGATGCCGGTGCCCTCGGAGATCCGCTGCAGGGTGCCGTCGACGGTGAACCCCTCGGGGATCTGCGCGGTGAACTCCTGCCGGTTCGCCGAGTCCATGAGGGCGGCGAGGGCGGCCTCGGACGTCATCTGCTTCTGCAGCTTGTAGACGCCCGGCTGGAAGGTGGGGTTCTGACCGGTCTCGATCAGATAGTCGTAGAACGCATCCGGGGTCTTGATGACGCCGGCGTCGTAGAGCGCCTGCGAGATCGGCTGTCCGGTGAACCCCGATTCGATCGTGATGGTGGTCTCGCCGTTGGCGAGGCCCGCTTCGTAGTCCTTGGGCTCTTCCCAGCCCATGACCTCGCGGATCTTGTCCTCGTACGTGTTCCACACGTAGTACCCGCCGCCGGCGATGCCGCCGAGGATCAGCAGCACGACGCCGAGCGCGATCCATCCGCCGATGCGGCGGCGCTTCTTGTTCTTCGGTGGCACGTATCCGATGTCGTCCGTGGAGGTGGAGCCCTCGAACAGCTGGTCGAGCGTGGCCGTGGTCGGGCGCTCGGAGCGCTGCGTGGGCTCCTCGTCGGACAGCGTCGCGGTGCGCGTCGCCGCCGCGGAGACCGTCGTCGTCGCCGCATTGCGACTGTAGGGCATCGCGGGCATCGTGTCGCCGGAGAAGAGCCACGGGTCGTTCTCGGGGGTCGACTCGATGTCGGGGCGGGACGGACGCGGGGTGCGCAGCGGTACAGGCTGGAAGCCGCTGCCCGGTGTCTCGGG
>NZ_JBJDRK010000066.1:0-21849 GCF_044987405.1 Microbacterium sp. ZW T2_14
CGCATGCTCACTGTGCCAGCCTAATGAGCCCTGCCGACCCTGGGCTCGGCGCTAGGCTCGAGCCATGACCTCGACTCCCGACGCCCCCGAACACGACGGCAGCGACCTCGCCGAGCTGCGCGAGGAGATCGACCGCCTCAAGGCCATCCCCCACGAGGAGATCGTCAACCCGCTCCCCAAGAACCTCGAGGACCGTGAGCCGGAGGCCGAGCCCACCGACGCGATCGGCTCCGAGCGATGGGACGACACGGAGCCGCGGCGCTCCGGCAGCTGATCCCGGACGATCGTCCGCCCGCCGCCAGACGGTCCCCGGAATCGGGAATGGGATGTCGGAACCTGTGGTTATGGTGAGAGCTTGCCATCCTCGGGTGGCGTTTCGCTGACCATCCGAGCCTCGAGGAGACGACCTATGGCCGCCATCGATACGACCCCCGGAACGGGCAGCATCTCCGCTGTCCCCCGCGCCTCCGCTGCGGGCGCCACTCCCACACTCGGCCCCCGCGAGAGCCGCGTCATCTGGCTGCTCCTGGGCGCCGCGTTCGTCGCGATCCTCAACGAGACCACGATGGGCGTCGCGATCCCGCACCTCATCACGGACCTCGGCATCACCGCCCTGGCCGCGCAATGGCTGACGACCGCGTTCATGCTGACGATGGCCGTGGTCATCCCGATCACCGGCTTCCTCCTGCGCCGCTTCACCACGCGCACGATGTTCGTCGCCGCCATGGGGCTGTTCTCGGCGGGCACGCTCATCGCGTTCCTGTCCCCCGGCTTCCCGATGCTGCTCGTGGCCCGCGTCGTGCAGGCGTCGGGCACGGCCATCATGATGCCGCTGCTCATGACGACGCTGATGACGGTCGTGCCTGCGGCGATCCGCGGCCGCATGATGGGCCGCGTCAGCATCGTGATGTCGCTTGCGCCGGCCATCGGCCCGACCCTCGCCGGCGCCATCCTCAACAACTTCGAGTGGCGCTGGATCTTCGGCATCGTGCTGCCGATCGCGATTGTCGCCCTCGTGGTCGGCGCGCGCTGGATCCACAACCTCGGCGAGACGACGAAGGCCCCGATCGACGTCCTGTCGGTGATCCTCTCCGCCTTCGGCTTCGGCGGACTGGTGTTCGGCCTGAGCCAGCTGGGTGCGGGCGGTCACGGCAGCGGAGCGGATGCCGCCGCCGCGAGTGCCGCTTCCACCACCACGCTCGTCGTGTCACTGACCGTGGGTGTCGTGGCGCTGGGCCTGTTCGGCTGGCGTCAGGTGCTGCTGCAGCGCAAGGACGACGCCCTGCTCGACCTGCGCGTCTTCCGCAGCCGCAACTTCTCGCTGTCGATGGCGCAGATGGTCGTCATGTCGATGGCCTTCTTCGGCGCCATCACCGTCGTGCCGCTCTACCTGCAGGACGTGCTGGACGTCGACCCGCTCACCACGGGCCTGGTGGTGCTGCCGGGTGCCCTCGCGATGGGCTTCGCCGGACCCTTCATCGGCCGCATCTACGACCGCTGGGGCACCACCGTCCTGCTCGTACCGGGCGCGGTCATCACGAGCGGGATGCTGTGGTTCTACACGACGTTCGGCCAGGACACCCCGGTGTGGCTCGTCGCCGTCGCGCAGACCGTGCTGTCGATCGGACTCGCCCTCTCCTTCACTCCGCTGTTCACGGCGTCGCTCGCCTCGCTCGAGCCCAAGTTCTACTCGTACGGCTCGGCCGTCGTGGGAACGGCGCAGCAGGTGGCAGGTGCGGCGGGCATCGCACTGATGTTCGGCGTGATGGCCGCCGCGTCGGCGGCCGCCACCGCTTCGGGCTCCGACGAGCTCGCCGCCGGGGCGGCGGGAACGCACGCCGCGTTCCTCACGGCCGCGTTCCTGTCGCTGCCGCTGCTGGTGGGCGCCTTCCTCATCCGCAAGCCGGCCGACCAGCCGATGGGCGCGCCTGTCGGCCACTGAGCCTGAAGCCGCTCGCCGTCGCCGGCAGTCCGGCGCCGTTGTATCGCTCGGATGCCCCACCCCTCGACAAGGGGTGGGGCATCCGCGATTCTGGTGGTGCCCCCACTCCCGACGGGAAGGCAGCATCATGATCGTCGAAACCCCTGATGCCGAGAGCGTGACAGGTCACGCCGCCGACATGTATGACAACGACCTCCGAGGCGACGGCTTCGTCTTCGCCTACACCCAGGTGATGGCGGTGAATCCGGACGCCCACCAGGCGTTCGAGACGCTGGTCCGCGCCATCGTGCCGTCGATCGGCGTGCGCACGTACGAGCTTGCGACGCTGGGTGCCGCCCGCGCGATCGGATCGGAGCATTGCCTGCTGGCACACGCTCGCAAGAGCCTTCGCGGCAGCCTGTTCGACGAGGAGCAGCTCGCGCGCCTGGCCGCCGATCCCCGCGACGCCGCGCTCGAAGAGGCCGATGTGGCGGTCATCGAGTTCGCAGAGAAGCTGTCGACGGATGCCGCGTCCATGGACGACGCCGATACTCAGCGGTTGCGCGACGTGGGCTTCAGCGATCGGCAGATCGTCGACATCGCGCTCACCGCGGGTGCGCGCAACTTCTTCAGCCGGGTTCTGCTGGCGCTGGCGGTGCCCGTGGACGACGTGCCCGGCCTCACCCCCGCCCTGACCGCGGCGTTGCGCGCTCAGGGAGAGGCCGCTCGCAGCGGTTCTCGCATCAGTGGTGGATGATCGCCTTCAGCGCGATCAGAGCGCCGCCGAATGCGGCAGTGATCAGCGCGGCGAGGATGCGCGGGATCCAGTGTGTGCTCCAGCGTGCCACGGCGATCCATCCGAGCGCGCCCAGCAGCACGGTGTTGACGATGAGCGCCGCCCACATGGCCGTGCTGTCGTCGATGAGACGGGTAGCACCGAGCGCCAGGATGATCAGGGGCGGCAGAGATGCGAGGAGCATGCCCGAGGACTGATGGGTGGACGCACGCAGGCTCGAACGCAGCCCGGCTCGGCCGTCGGTCGCCGCGAGGCGCCCGAGCGTGCCGGCGAACACGTGCGCCGCGAAGAAGACGATCACCGTCACGGCGACCGTGATCACGGCGTCGACCGCTGCGCCGCTCGACGAGGCGCTGACGACGATCATGCCGGAGACGAGGATCAGGCCGTAGATCGCCTCCTCCGACATGAGGATGCGACCCACGCGCGGGGTGATGTGAAGCTGGTCGTCGGTCATCGACGGCGCGTGGCGGTGCGTGCGTTCGGATCAGTCGATGCTGCAGCTGCCGCCGCAGCACGAACCGGCGGAGTCGACGACCGTGAGGAGGTTCTTGTCGTCCGGCACAGGTGCGAGGGTGAGAGGGGCCGGCTGCTGCGAGGTCGTCATGGCAACCATGCTACCTATCTCCCGAGGCTCCGGCGCCGTCGTCAGGTGCGCTCCGCGCCGCGTGAGATCGGCACTCCGCCGTTCTGACAGGTGGGGCAGTACTGCGCGGACGTCCCCGAGAAGGTGAGATCGAGGATGGTGTCGCCGCAGACCGGACACGCTTCACCGGCGCGCCCGTGCACGCGCATCGCGGCGACCTTCTGCGCTTTCAGCTGGTCGATGGGCGCACCGCTGCGCGCCTCGATCGCCTCCCTGACCGTCGAGACCGTCGCGTCGAACAGGCGGTCGGTCGCCGCAGGATCGAGCGCCGCGGCGGGTGTCACCGGCGACTGCCGGGCGATGTGCAGGATCTCGTCCGAGTAGGCGTTGCCGATTCCTGCGAGCGATTCCTGCTCCTGCAGGATCGCCTTGATCTGCTTCCGGCGACCGCCGAGCGCGGCATCGAACTGGGCACGCGTGAAATCGTCGTGAGCGGGGTCGGGGCCGAGCTTGGCGATGGCGGGGACCTCGTCGGCGCTGCCGACGACGAACAGGCCGAGCGACACCCAGGATCCGGCATCCGTCACCTCCAGGGCGACGTCGTCCGACAGGTCGAAGGTCGCCAGGGCCGGTGGAGCCTCCGCGGGCAGTTCGGTGTCGAGGCCCCGGGACTCTGCGCCGAGCCAGCGGATCCACCCGTGGCGGCCGAGCGACACCACGAGGCTCCTGTCACCGAGGAGCAGCTCGACATGCTTGCCATGCCGCGCGGCACCCGAGATCGTGCGCCCGACGATGTCTCCCGGCGGCGCGCTGCGCGTCTTCACCGAACGGAACTCCAGCACATCGACGGCGCGGATCTCGCGCCCGGATGCCGCGTGGGCGAGGAAGCGCGTCAGAGCCTCGACCTCAGGCGATTCAGGCATGGCCCCATCCTGCCATCGCCCGCCGACACGGGCGGGAGGTCAGGCGTGCGCAGGCGGACGATGAGGAATCGGAGCCGGCTTGAGCGCTCCCAGGCTCCGACACTGTTCGAGCATCTGCACCGCGGAGAGGAACAGCATCTCCAATGAGGTGAACCGGGCCGTGCCGCAGCCGACCGAGACCCACACCGCTTCGTACACGCCGTCGTCGTGGAGTTCCACATAGGCGACCAGACGCGACGCATCGCCGCGGTCGACGGCGCGGTCCTGCAGCCGCCACGAGCGATCGGCCAGCGGCGTCAGCACGAGCTGGTGGATGTCCTCGCCCATGGTCTCCGCCGCACCCTGCTCACTCATGTGCTCACTCGTGCCGATCGGCCGGAAGAGGGCCGTACCAGCGGTACTCGAGGCGGCGACGTTCGGAGGCCGCCGCTGCGTCGCCGCTGCGCGGCCGAGGTGTCATCGGGGGTGTCGTCCGGTCGGCTCCCCGCGCACCGTCAGGTCTTGACACCTCTGACGCCGGCTTCCGCCCGACTCCCTCGTCGGCGATGGATTCGGTCATCGTCAACCTCCTGTCACCCGAGGATGCTGCGTGCGTCTTCCCAGACAAAGGGGGTTGACAGCGTGGCGGCGAATCGTCGGAGGCGGCCCCGATCCCGCGCGCGCCCGTCGCCACATCAGGCGGCCGGCTGCGCGAGCTCTGAGCGCACCCGCTCCTGCGGCGGCGACTCATCGCCGGCTGCCGTGACCAGGTGGAGGTCCTCCAGGTCAAGGATCAGTCCGCCGTTCGAGCTCGCGGCCGTCGCGAGACGGGCGAGGAGCGCGTGGTCGATCGGGGGCTCCTCGGGGCTGTCGAAGACGAACCGCAGCGGAATGGCGGGCTGCAACCACACCGACGAGCGCCCGCTGCCATCGGGGTGTCGCCAGGTCAGCATGAAGCTCTCGTTGCGGCGCAGCTTCGTCGCCACGACGACTTTGACGTGTGCGAGGAGATGTTCCGGCATGTGGACCGGATCGCCCTCGGCACCGTAGATCAGTTCAGCCATGGTGCTGTTCCTTCCGAAGGCCTGCTCTCGATAATAGTTCGTCATCGAACTATTCGGTGGTGAGAGTTCTGCCATCGAGTGTTTCATTCACGAGAATTTCATGGTCCAATAGAACTTCTGCGCCACCGCGTCGCACACGTCAGCGCGGGCAGAGAGGGGCTGAATCGTGGTCGATCACACCGGGTCATCAGCATCGACGGAGAGCGGCCGACCTGATGTCGCCGGCATCCTCGAGCATCTGCGTCTGGCCGAGGCCAAGCTCAATCGTCAGCGCGAGCAGCAGAGCGGAATGAGCGAGACCGATCGCGCCGCGATGAGGTACCTGCTCGAGCACGACGACTCCGACGAGGTGACCCCGGGCAGGATCGCGCGCGCACTGCACCTGTCCCCGGCTTCCGGCACCGCGCTCATCGACCGTCTGGTGGCGCGCGGACTGGTGGTCGTCCACGGCCACCCTCACGACCGCCGCAAGAAGCTCGTGCGTCCGCTCGACGGCGACATCGACCTCGACCACCTGGACCCGCTCACGATGCGGCTGCGCTCCATCGCCGCGAGACTCACGTCCGGCGACGCCCGGATCGTCGCGACGTTCCTCGAGGACGTGCTCGCCAGCGTCACGCACGCCACCGCGCCTTCGCACTGACCGGCGCACACGATGGCTGTCGACCACGCGCACCGCAGAGGCATCGAGTGCTGCATCGGACCGGCCGGGCGTCGATCGTAGGCTGAGACCGATGCGCGAGTTCCTCCGAGGAGTGGCCCTCCTGGGCCGAGGCTTCGCCACCTGGCGGCGGCGCCCCGGCCTCATGGTGCTGGGACTGCTGCCCGCGGCGATCGTCGGCGTCCTGTTCCTTGCGGGACTGATCGCCCTGAGCGCCTCACTGCCCGGGCTCACCGACACGATGACGCCGTTCGCCGACGGCTGGCCGAGCCTCTGGGCGACGGTCTTCCGCATCGCCGTCGGCACAGCGCTGCTGGGGGCGGCACTCGTGCTGGTTGTCGTCACATTCACCGCTGTGACGCTGCTCGTCGGCGATCCGTTCTACGAGCGCATCTGGAGAGCAGTGGAGACGGATGCGGGTGCCGCCCCGCCGGATGCCCGTTACGGCTTCTGGCGGTCGGTCGCCGACGGGCTGTCGCTCATCGGACGCGGGCTGGGAGTCGCACTGCTGGCCGCGCTCCTGGGGCTCGTGCCCGTCGTGGGCGGGGCATTGAGTGCCGTGTTCGGTGTGACCCTCACCGGCTGGCTGGTGGCGGATGAGCTCACGTCGCGGGCTTTCACCGCACGCGGCATGACCCGGCCCGTGCGCCGACAGCTGATGCGCCGGCACCGCGCTCGCGTGCTGGGCTTCGGCGTGGCCACGCAGCTCACCTTCCTGGTGCCGCTCGGCGCCGTGGCCACGATGCCGGCGGCCGTGGCGGGCGCGGCTCTCCTGGCGCGATCGATGCTCGACGCGAACTCCCGGCCGACACGGCGACCGCGCGACCCGAATCGCGAGCTCGATGTGCGCTCCGGTTGATCCGGATCCGAGCGCACCGGGATCGCGGGCCCACAGTCCTCCCCCATCAGCCCGGTGCTAGCTTGGCTGCGCACGACGAGCGGAGGACCACGTGGGCGACGACCCTGATCTCGGACTCGTGCTCGGCGGTGGCGGCGCCTTCGGCGCCGCACACGTCGGTGTCCTGCACGTCCTGGCGGAGCGCGGCATCCGTCCGGGGATCGTCACGGGGACGAGTTCGGGTGCCCTGGTCGGCGCTGCCTACGGCGCCGGCGTGGAGCTCGAGGCCCTCGACCGCGCCGCACGGGGCTTCCGCTGGAGTGCCATCGCACGGTGGTCGCCGGCTCCCCGGTGGGGGCTGCTCGACACCACCCCCATGATCGACGCCGTCTCGCGCGCGCTCGGCGAGGACCCGCTCATCGAGGACATGCCGCGTCGCTTCGCGGCGTTCGCCACGGACCTGCGCACGCGTCGTGGCGTGATCCTCGACAGCGGCCCGCTGAGCCTCGCGCTCCGGGCGACGGTCGCCGTCCCGGGTCTGCTCCCCCCGGTCAGACGCGGCCGCGAGCTGCTGGCCGACGGCGGGATGATCGACAACGTCCCGGTCGCCGCCGCGCGCGCTCTCGGAGCATCGCGCGTCATCGTGGTGAGACTGCACGCGAAGTGGGAGAACGTGCGCATGATGCGCACAGTCACCCGCACCGCAGACCTGGTGCAAGACCCATCCGTCGTGCTCGTACAGCCGGAGATGGAGCGCATGGCCCAGTGGACGATGTCCGACGTGCCGCGCCTCATCGCCGAGGGCCGCCGTGCCGCGACCGCGGCGCTGGACGACACGGAGCCGGACCGGTGGAGCGTTGCCGCGTCAGAGGACGGCTCGCCGGAGAACGGCTGAGTTCCCGAACTCCGTGCGCGAGTCGCTCACATCCGCGCGTAGCGAGCACGCGCGAAGCAGAACAGTCCGTAGATGATCAGCCCCGCTGCGACCACCCAGAGGATCACCGGACCGAACGGCAGCTCGGCGAGCGTGTGGAGTGCGCCATCCAGCCCGCCGGCCTTCTCGGGATCGTGCGTGAAGGCCGCCACGATGAACAGCACGCCCGTCACAGCGACCGCGACGCCCTTCGCGACGTAGCCCACCACGCCGAACGTCACGATCCCCTTGCGGACGGCACCGGCGGGAAGATCCAGGTGCTTCTCGAACGCACGGGTGAATCCCCGGACGATGAACGCGATGCCGATGGCGAGCACGATCAGTCCGATCAGCACGAGCAGGATCATTCCGCCGGTCGTGGCCATCAGCCGCGCACTGAGGGTCTGCGACGACTCCGAGGAGTCGGACTGGCCCCCCAGGGCATACACGAGCGCGGTGAAGGCGATCGCGAGGTACACCACCGCGGTGCCCAGGAACTTCACGCGGTGGCCCCACTTCTTCTTGGCGTCGGCGTCCCGAGCGAGAAAGGCCTCCGCGATCTGCCACACCGCGAGCGCCACCAGTCCGATCACGATCGCCCAGAGCAGCACGACGCCGGCGGGAGAGTCCCGGATGGTCTCCATCGCGCCCCCCTGGTCCGCCTCGCCGCCACCGCCCATCGCGACCGAGATCGCGATGACGCCGATCACGATGTGCAGCACGCCGAGCACGACGTAGCCGATGCGCGCCATGGTGCGGAAGGCGGGCGATTCCGTCGCGGTACGCGCCGCGTTCTTGGCAGTGGTCATAGCCGAATCGTAGCCAGCTGTCGGCACCCCGACGGAGGGGTTGAAATCGAACGGGTTTCAGGCATCAGCCGCCCGCGGGCGAGGCGGCGCCGCCCTGCGGATCCGGTAGGCCTGGACAGCGCTCCACACCAGCGTCGCCACCGCAATGCCCTCCAGCAGTCCGGCGACGACGTCGCTCAGCCAGTGCGCGTGCAGATATGTCCGGCTCCACATCATGTAGAGCACCCAGAGCCCGCCGACAACCCACACGTACCAGCGCCGCAGCAGCAGTCCCAGGGTGACGACCATGGTCGTCGCGACGGCGGTGTGCCCGGAGGGGAAAGACGTGGCGACGCGCTCGGCGAGCGAGTCCTCGGGCCGCACGCGGGCGATGACGGCGGCCATGGGCGCGCCGATGGCGACGACGACGATGATGGCGCTCGCCAGCGTCACGGCATCCCATCGCCTCCTCTGCCACAGGAAGACCGCCACGAGCAGGATGCCGATCACGATCATTCCGATCGTGCCGCCCACGATCGCGGGGACCCATGCCGCGATGACGCCGACCTCGTCGAGCGTCGCCACCATGAGGTCGTGCCACCACAGGTCGACCGCGAGCGGCTCGTGCCCGCCGAGCGCCACGGCGAAGCGCAGCACGACGAAGGCGACGGTCGCGACCACCCCCACGACCAGGACGACGGCCCGATGGGGTTCCGGATGCGGCAGGGGCTCGACGGACGCGGTCGTGTAGGGCCCCGCCGTCCCCGGTCCTTCGTCTTGGCTCACCAGCCCATTGTGGGCGCCCGGCGCGACTTCCACCCGCCCTTGCCCGCACTGCCCTGGCGGTGTAGCGCCCGCGCCGCCCATTGACGCCGATCACGGCCACTGCTCTGATGAGCGCATGGAGGGGATCGTCGACGTCGACTATCTGGTGGTCGGCGCAGGAGCGATGGGGATGGCGTTCGTCGACGCGCTCACCAACCACGCGGACGTCTCGGTCGCCATCGTCGACCGTCGTCACGGCCCGGGCGGACACTGGCTCGACGCGTACGGATTCGTGCGGCTTCACCAGGCCTCGGCCTTCTACGGCGTCGCCTCGACGCTGCTGGGAGGCGGCCGTGTGCAGTCCGACGGCCCCGAGCGCGGGCTGCACGAACGAGCGCGCGCCGCCGAGGTCACGGAGTACTACGCCGGCGTCCTGTCCCGACTGCTCGCGACGGGGCAGGTCGTGTTCCACGGTCGCTCCGAGTACCTGGGTGACCGCCGGTTCGCATCACTGCTGAGCGGGAGGCGGTTCCGTGCACCGCGGGCGCGGGTGGTGGATGCCGCATACCTGTCGCCCGACATCCCCTCCCTCACTCCTCCGCCGTTCGCCGTCGGCGACGGCGCTCACGTCATCGCCGTGAACGACCTCGTCCGCATCGCCCCAGCCCCGTCGCACTATGTGATCGTCGGCGCGGGCAAGACCGCCACCGACACGTGCGTCTGGCTGCTGCAGAACGGCGTCTCGCCGAACCACATCACCTGGGTGCGGCCTCGCGATCCGTGGCTGCTCAACCGTGCGGTGGTGCAGCCGGATCCCGCCGTCTTCCTCGGCATGGCCGCCGACACGATGGCCGCGGCAGCGGAGGCCGCCAGCCCCGACGACGTCTTCCTGCGGATGGAGGATGCCGGGATCATGCTGCGCATCGACCGCGCGGTCACGCCGACGATGGCCAAGACCCCCACCCTCGCGACGTGGGAGCTCGACCTGGTCCGGACGATCGATGACGTCGTCCGCCGAGGTCATCTGCGCGCCGTCGAACCACGACGCCTTCGGTTTGCCGACGGGGATGTGCGGATCCCTGCCGACGCGCTGGTCGTGCACTGTGCGGCTGAGGGCCTCAAGTACCCGGGGCTCCGACAGATCTGGACCCCGGCGGCGATCACGCCGCAGCCGGTGCGGGTCGGGTTCCCGTGCTTCGGAGCCGCGCTCGCCGGCTACGTCGAGGCCACGCGCGGCGACGATGCGGACAAGAACCGCGTGTGCCGGCCGTCGCCGTACGCGAACACGCCCGCCGACTGGACGACCATGCAGGTGATCGGCGGCGATGCGTCGCTCGCGATGACCGGCGAGACCGATCTGAGGGAATGGTCGAACGAGACCACGCTCAACCCCGCCCGCATCCCCGCCGCCGTTGCCGGTGACCCGGCCGTTCTCGCGGCGCGCGATCGGCTGAAGCAGAACATCGCCGCCGGCAGAGCACGTCTCGCGGCGCTCGCGAACGCCGGGTGACCTCCGCGCTGCGGGTCAGTCGAAGACCGGCGTCTGGAAGCGCCGCTCGTAGCGGCGGATGCACTGCGTGTCGCGCGCGAACTGGAAGGCCGCCACGCATTCGGGGTCGGTGCGGGAAGCGATGCGGTAGGCCTCGTAGTCCGCCATCGAAGGGAACGTGAACAGCGCGAAGGCCTCGTCGCTGTCGCCCTCGCTCGGCATGAAGTAGCCGTGGTGTGTGCCGCCGAGCCGGTTGACCAGCCGGATCCACTCCCGGCCGTACTGCGTGAACTCCTCGAGCTTGTCGGGGTCGATCTCGTAGCGCAGGTGGATGGTGATCATGGGGCTCCGTTCATCGGTCGAGCCGGCGGGGCTGCGGGCGGCTCGTCTTCGATTGTCGCGGACCTCCGCCGCGTCTCCTTCGCATCCGCGACGCCTGCCGGGACGCTGGCGGGTTCACGTGCACGTTTGGCAGCGGGCCGACCTCCACCGGTCGCGGTCCGGATGCCGGCACGCCCGTATCCTGAAGGCGCAGGCAACGGAAGGCTCGCTGTGAACATCACTCTCCTGAAACGGTTCGTCACCGTCGTCGCCGAAGACCTGCATTTTCCGCGCGCGGCCGAGGCGCTCGGCATCCCGCTCGCGTCGCTGTACTCATCGATCGACAAGCTCGAGGCCGAGGTGGGCCATCCTCTCATCACGCGCGGTAAGCCGCAGTGGACGCTGACCCCGGCGGGAGCGCTGCTCCTCGAGGAGGCGAAGCGCCGGATCGCCGAGGCGCCCGCCACCGCGCCGCAGCCGAAGGCGCCCGCGGGCGGCAAGGCCAAGGCGTCCAAGGGCAAGGGCCGCGCGCCCGCGGTGAAGGGGCAGCCGAAGCCGTTCAAGAAGCGGCAGGGCCGCTAGAGCGGCCGCTCCACGCCCGGACCCGGTCCCGCCGAGCGACCTGCGCGGCCGAACGCGCCGAGCGGTTCAGTCCCAGTCGAGGTAGTCCTCGATCGGCCACGCGGTCGCACCGACGTGGGTGACCGGGAACAGGTGCCCGGCTCCCTCGACGCGCGCCACGCTCACCCGGTCGGGCGCGGACGCCTGCAGCTGTTCGCCGTTCGACGGAGGGGTCATCCGGTCCTCGGTGCCCTGCACGACCAGCACCGGCAGTGCCGGCGCGAGCGAGGACCACTCGAGCTCGGGCGTCGCCTCGAGCGCCGCGCGCTGCATCGACTCGACCGCGGCGTCGCGCGCCTGTGCGGGGATCTCCGAGACGTCGGACCCCAGCTCGTCGGTCGCCACCGCGCCCTCGACGCCGAGCAGCAGCACGCCGTTGACGCGTCCCGGGTGATCGAGCGACACCTGGCGCGCGACGGAGCCGCCGAACGCGTGGCCGCCGACCCAGGCGCCCGCCAGCCCGAGGTGCTCCATCACATCGACCACGTCCTGCGCCAGGTCGTGCATCGAGACCGCCTGATCGGCGGCGGCACGCGGATGACGGGGGCCGACGCGGACGACGTGGAAGTCCTCCTCGGCGAGGGCGTGGGTGAGCGGACCGAGGTAGCTGATGTTCAGACCGCGCCCGGGGATGAGCACGAGCGCGGGGCCGTCGGCTCGTTCGTCGACATACGGGATCGCGCGGCCGTCGGGCTCGAAGATCTGGGTTTCAGCCAAGGTTCGTGGGTCCTCTCGCGTGCACGTGTGGGGATTCGCTGGCGTCCGGGCGGGACGCGGTGGGTCGTTCAGACGTTGAAGCGGAACTCGACGACGTCGCCGTCCTGCATGACGTAGTCCTTGCCTTCGAGGCGGGCCTTGCCCTTCGCGCGCGCCTCGACGACCGATCCGGTCGCCACGAGATCGTCGAACGAGATGACTTCGGCCTTGATGAAGCCCTTCTCGAAGTCGGTGTGGATGACACCGGCCGCCTGCGGCGCCTTCCAGCCCTTGCCGATCGTCCAGGCACGGGCCTCCTTCGGACCGGCGGTCAGGTACGTCTGCAGCCCGAGCGTGTCGAAGCCGATGCGTGCCAGCTGGTTGAGCCCGGACTCCTCCTGACCGGTGGACGCCAGCAGCTCGGCGGCGTCGTCGGGGTCGAGGTCGATGAGCTCGGACTCGATCTTCGCGTCGAGGAACACGGCGTGCGCCGGCGCGACGAGAGCCTCGAGCTCCGCCTTGCGGGCGGCATCCGTCAGCACCGCCTCATCGACGTTGAAGACGAAGATGAACGGCTTCGCGGTCAAGAGGCCGAGCTCCTTGATCGGAGCGAGGTCGATGCCCGACGCAGACAGCAGCACGCCGCGTTCGAGCGCGTCCTTCGCCTCGATGGCGGTGGCGAGCACCGACGGGTCGAGCTTGCGCCCCTTGACCTCCTTCTCGAAGCGCGCGATCGCGCGGTCGAGGGTCTCGAGGTCGGCGAGCTGCAGCTCGGCGTTGATCGTCTCCATGTCGCTCTTCGGGTTCACCGCGCCCTCGACGTGCACGACGTCGTCGTCGGCGAAGCCGCGCACCACCTGGGCGATCGCGTCGGCCTCGCGGATGTTCGCGAGGAACTTGTTGCCGAGCCCCTCACCTTCCGAGGCGCCGCGCACGATGCCGGCGATGTCGACGAACGACACCGCCGCAGGCAGGATCCGCTCGGAGTGGAAGACCTCCGCCAGCTTGTCCAGTCGCGGGTCGGGCAGGTTGACGACGCCGATGTTGGGCTCGATCGTCGCGAACGGGTAGTTCGCCGCGAGCACCTGGTTCTTGGTGAGGGAGTTGAAGAGGGTCGACTTGCCGACATTCGGGAGACCGACGATTCCGATGGTGAGAGCCACGGGCATTCAGTCTACGTGGACGCGATCCGCCGCCCGGTGCCGCCGCCCGCGGCTGCGGCCGCGCGCGCGGAGGTCAGGCGGAGGTCAGTCCGGGTCGACGCGCCACCGCATGAGGACGTTGCCCGACTCTTCCCACGTCCGCGTCTCGAGCAGCCGCAGCGCCACCGGAGGACGGGCGTCGAACAGCGGCACGCCGGTTCCGGCGATGAGGGGGAACGTCACCAGATGCAGCTCATCGACGAGCCCCGCGTGCATCAGGTCGTTCCACAGCACGCGTCCGAGGAGGATCAGGATGCCGCGCCCGTCGCCCTCCTTGAGCGCGGCGACCTCGCGGCGGGCGTCGGCGACGCGCACGATGCGGACGTTCTCGTACGGTGCGATGTCGGCCTCCGTGATGGTGTCGGAGACGACGATCTTCTCCACGGCGAGGATCAGCTCCGCGAACTCACGGCGGATGGCGGTGGCCTCCGGGTCCCCTCGCACCCCCGTCCAGTAGCCCAGGTTGCCGAGCGTGGAGCGGCGGCCGGCGAGCAGCAGCGTGTCGGAGTTCCGCAGCAGTTCGGACGTGTAGTGGTCGAACGAGTCGGCACCGTGATAGTCGGGATGCCAGTGCTCGAAGAACGACACGATGTCGTGATCGTCGTCCTCGTAGCGGCCGTCGACGGTGACGAAGTTGCAGACGGTGAGCGAGCGCATCCGCACACCGTAGCGCCGGGCTCCGACCCGGTGCGATCGATCAGTGACGGATGCCGCGGTACGCGCGCGTGACGTACGGCAGGTCGACGACCTGGGCGCCGGTGCCGTCCGTGATGCGGCGCTCGTCGAACAGCCTGCCCACGGCGGCGAGGATGGCGCTCCGGTCGGCATCGGACGCGGTGATGACGTAGCTCCGCGACGCCACCATGTCGAGCAGCGCGGGCCGCGTGAGCGACCGGGTCCAGTGCCACGATCTCGCCTCCAGCCCCCCGAACGGCTCGGCGACCTGCACGCCGTCGCCCGACAGCATCTCCTCGGCGTGGCTGCCGTGCATGGCGGCGGTCAGCCGCGCGACCCACGGGTCGGACTCGTCGCGGACGTTCCACACGAGCCCCAGAACGCCGCCGCTCCGCAGCACGCGCCCGGCCTCGGCCGAGGCCGCGACCGGCTCGACCCAGTGCCACGCCTGGCCGAGCAGCACCGCGTCGACGGACGCGTCGGGCAGCGGCATCCGCTCGCCCGTCCCCACGAAGGTGGGCACGCCGTGCACGTGCGCACGCAGCGCGGCGAGCATCTCGGGATCGGGATCGACCGCGACGACCTCGGCGCCGGTCTCCACGATCGTGCGCGTCAGCTTGCCCGTGCCCGCGCCGATGTCGGCCACGCGCAGCGCGCGGCCGGGCTCGCGCACGGGGGCGAGCATCCAGTCGACCGCCTCACGCGGATAGTCGGGCCTCCCCGACTCGTAGGCTCCGGCGGCGGACCCGAACGACAGCGACATCTCCTCGCGACTTGCCATGCTCCGACCCTACGACGGCGCCTTCCCGCGGCGCGCCTTCCGCCGCCGCGGCCGATGCCGGGTGAGTCTGGGCAGGTGCCTCTGGACTTCACCGCGATCGACTTCGAGACGGCGAACTCCAGCAACGCGTCCGCCTGCGCGGTGGGGCTGGTGCGTGTGCGCGACGGCCGCATCGTCGACAAGGCGGGCTGGCTCATCCGCCCGCCGGCGGGCCACGACGTGTTCTTCGAGCTGAACGTGCGGATCCACGGCATCCAGCCCGAGGACGTCATCGACGCCGCCACCTGGACCGAGCAGCTCGCCGACATCGTCGCCTTCGCCGGCGACGACATCCTCGTCGCCCACAACGCGGGCTTCGACATGGCCGTGCTCAAACGCGCATGCGACGCGACGGGCGACGACTGCCCCGCATACCGCTACGCGTGCAGCCTGCAGGTCGCGCGCAAGGTCTACCGGCTCGAGTCGTACCGCCTGCCGTTCGTCGCCGCCGAGGCGGGCTTCGCCGACTTCCCCCATCACAACGCCACGGCCGACGCGCTCGCCTGCGCCCACGTGATGATCGACGCGGCGCGGCGAACGGGCGCCGCCGACATCGAGGCGCTCACCCAGGCGGTCGGTGTGCGCGTGTCGCAGATCACGATCGCGGAGGCCCCCGCCGTCTCGTTCGCCGTCGCCTCCTAGGCGGCCGCCGGAACTCGGGGATCCGCCCGGACTCGGGAGTTCAGCACTCCCGCGTCCGAACCCCGGCCGATCCCCGAAACCGAGCTGCTGCCGGAACTCGGAGATGCGCCCGGACTCGGGCGTTCGGCACTCCCGCGTCCGGATCCCGGCCGATCCCCGAAACCGGGCGGGTGCGGAGGCCGGATGTCGGAGGCATGCCCCACTCTGGAGACATGGACGCAGTCGTGATCGGTGTGGTGGTGATCGTCTCCCTTCTCGTGGGCGCCGTGGCGGGGTGGGCGGCGGGACTCGCCCGCGGCGCGGCGCGCACCGCGCGGGACCAGTCCGGTCTCGCGGCGCAGCTCGCGGCGGCGGAGGCCGCACGTCAAGGGGTGCAGGCGCAGCTCGACCACCAGCAGCTGCTCTACCGCGAGCTGGCCGGCCAGGCGCGCCACGATCAGGCCGCCCGAGAGGAGCGCGAGCGCCGCGAGCAGTCGGTGCTGCGGGCCCTCGCTCCGGTGCAGGAGACGCTCGCCGCGATGCACACGAAGGTCGACGATCTCGAGCGCGAACGGCATCTGCAGTTCGGAACGCTGGCCGAGCAGCTGCGGCGCGCACAGCAGTCCGACGAGGCGCTGCGCGCGACCACCGAGTCGCTGGCGAGCGCGCTGCGCTCCGGCAGCACGCGCGGCGTCTGGGGCGAGACCCAGCTGCGACGAGTCGTCGAGGCCGCCGGTCTCACCCGCCACGTCGACTTCGATCTGCAGGCGTCGATCACGACGGATGCCGGAGCCGGCCGCCCCGACATGATCATCCGCCTGCCCGGCGACAAGGCGATCGCGGTCGACGCCAAGGTGCCGCTCGACGCGTTCCTCGAGGCGAGCACCATCCCCCTGACCGCACAGGGCGCGGAGGCCGCCCGGCGCCGCACGCTGCTCGACAAGCACGTCAAGGCGGTACGCGCCCATGTCGACGCACTCGCCCGAAAGGCCTACTGGGCCGGGCTGTCGTCCAGCCCGGAGTTCGTGGTGTGCTTCCTTCCGAGCGAATCGCTGCTCGCTGCCGCGCTCGAAGAGGACGCCTCCCTGCTCGACTACGCGTTCGGCAAGCGGGTCGCCCTGGCGTCGCCGGTGAACCTCTGGGCGGTGCTGAAGACCGTCGCGTACACCTGGACCCAGCAGGACGTGTCGCAAGAGGCGCGGGCGCTCTTCGACCTCGGCAATCAGCTGTATGAGCGGCTCGGGTCCCTTGCCACGCACGCCGACGACCTGCGGCGCGCCATCGAGCGCACCGTCGACAGCTACAACCGCTTCGCCGGGTCTCTCGAGACGCGTGTGCTCGTGAGCGCCCGCAAGTTCCCCGGCATCGACGCGACCAAGCTCGACGCGGTGAGCGAGCCGGCCACGATCGACAAGAGTCCGCGCCGCCTCACCGCCCCCGAGCTCCTCGACGAGACACTCACCGGCTTCGCTGAAGAGCCACAGGCCCTGACGGCGACCGCCGAGCTCGGCGAGGTGCGCGCGCGCATCGCCGCGCCGAACGAGTGAGCGCAGGCAGAGGCGCCGTGCGCCGGCGGTGCGCCGGTCACGCGGTGAAGTCAGGCGCCGCCGGGAACGAAGCTCAGCAGAACGATGACGGCGGCGGAGACGCCGACGAAAGCGCCGACCATCCACCACGCGCTGATCTCGTGACCTTCGTCACGCCGGACGCGCAGCAGCACGTCGGGGCGGCGGGCAGGATCGATCGCGTTGGCGATCACCGCATGCGCGCCCGTCTGGGGCGACGACGGATCGGCGGATTGCGCAGACATCGTCAACTCCTCGCGTAGGAAACATCATCGTGTCCCCTTCGACACCACAGTCGATTCTGCCAGAGTCGCGCGCGAAAGGCGGTCACGAAAGAGTCACATCCGCACCACTGGTCGCATCAGGCACAGCGGCATCACCGTCATCGCGAATGCGCTCGCGTTAGAGCCACTTCGAGACCAGGTGCTCCGACGAGATGCGACGCAGGGTGCCCGACGCCCCGCGGAGCACGACGCTCTCGGTGTAGACATAGCCGCCCTCGCGGCGAACGCCCGCGACGAGCGCGCCATCGGTGACGCCGGTCGCTACGAAGATCGTGTTGTTCCCCTTGACGAGCTCATCGGCCTCGTAGACGTGTCCGTCCAGCCGCAGGCCGGCGTCGATGCCGCGCTGCTTCTCGTCGTCATCGCGTGGCCAGAGCCGGCCCTGGATGTGGCCGCCGAGCGCTTTGATCGCACACGCGGTCACGATGCCCTCGGGGCTGCCCCCGACGCCGACGCACATGTCGGTGCGAGCATTGTGGCGAGCGGCGTTGATGCCGCCGGCGACGTCGCCGTCGCTCATCAGCCGCGTTCCCGCACCCGCCTCACGGATCTCGTCGATGAGACGGTCGTGCCGCGGGCGGTGCAGCACCGACACCACCAGCTCGTCGACGGGCTTTCCGAGCGCCTTGGCGAGGAGCCGGATGTTCTCACCGATGGGCAGGCGGATGTCGACGACGCCCACCCCGGCCGGTCCGGTGACGAGCTTGTCCATGTAGAAGACGCTCGAGGCGTCGAGCATCGTGCCGTGGTCCGACACGGCGATCACCGAGAGCGCATTGTTGCGCCCGGCCGCCGTCAGCGATGTGCCGTCGATGGGGTCGACCGCCACGTCGGCCTGCGGGCCGCGGCCGTTGCCGACCCGCTCCCCGTTGTAGAGCATCGGGGCTTCGTCCTTCTCGCCCTCGCCGATGACGATGGTGCCGTCGAAGTTGACGGTGGTGAAGAAGGCCCGCATGGCGTCCACCGCGGCCCCGTCCGCCGCCTCCTTGGCGCCGCGGCCGATGAACGGCACCGCGCGGATCGCCGCGGCTTCCGTGGCCCGCACCAGTTCGAGTGCGAGGTTGCGGTCGGGATGGAGGGGACTCATGTCCGCGGTCAGGCTCACCATGCGGTCAGCCTAGCCACGCGATCGCCCGATTCACCGGAATTTCACGCCGCAGCAAGTGAAGGAATGGCGATTCTTTCCGGACGCGCAGGGACGCGGCTTTCCCATGACAAACGGGGCCGCAGCATCCGCCGGCGTTCCAGGGCTTCGGTAGAGTTTGCGGTGACGCTCGCAGGGACCGACGGCCTCAGCCGACACCATTCAGACCTGAGCCGACACCCTTCACACCCGCGCAGATTGAGGAGCACTCATGCCCGTCGCCACTCCGGAGCAGTACGCCGACATGCTGGACCGCGCGAAGGCCGGTGGCTTCGCGTATCCCGCCATCAACGCCGCCAGCTCCCAGTCGGTCAACGCCGTCCTTCAGGGCCTCACCGAGGCGGGTTCCGACGGCATCCTCCAGGTGACCACGGGCGGTGCCGACTACTTCGCCGGGCACACGGTGAAGGCCCGCGCGACCGGCGCCCTCGCCTTCGCCGCGTACGTGCACGAGGTCGCCAAGAGCTATCCCATCACCGTCGCGCTCCACACCGACCACTGCCCCAAGCCGGCCCTCGAGGACTTCGTGCTGCCGCTGATCAAGGCGTCCGAGCAGGTCGTCGCAGACGGCGGAAACCCGATCTTCCAGTCCCACATGTGGGACGGCTCGGCGGTGCCGCTCGATGAGAACATCGAGATCGCCAAGGAGATCCTCCCGCGACTGAAGGCGATCAACGCGATCCTCGAGGTCGAGATCGGCGTCGTCGGCGGCGAGGAGGACGGCGTCCAGCACGAGGGCTCGAACGAGGCGCTCTACACGACCACCGCCGACGTCGCGAAGGCCGTCGAGGCCTTGGGGCTCGGCGAGCAGGGCCGCTGGATCGCGGCGCTCACCTTCGGCAACGTGCACGGCGTCTACAAGCCGGGCAACGTGAAGTTGCGTCCCGAGCTCCTCGGTGAGATCCAGGAGGGCATCGCCGCGCAGTTCGGCACCGGCCCGAAGCCCCTCGACCTCGTCTTCCACGGCGGCAGCGGCTCGACCGACCAGGAGATCGCGACGGCGGTCGCGAACGGCGTCGTGAAGATGAACATCGACACCGACACGCAGTACGCCTTCACGCGCTCGGTCGCCGGCTTCATGTTCCAGAACTACGACGGCGTCCTCAAGGTCGACGGCGAGGTGGGCAACAAGAAGGCCTACGACCCGCGCGCCTGGGGCAAGATCGCCGAGTCGGCGATGGCCGCCCGCGTCGTCGAGGCCACGAATCAGCTCGGCTCCGCCGGCAAGAGCCTCGCCGCCTGACACCTGCCGTCGGGCGAACCCGCCCACTTTTGCATCGGATGCCTCGGCACCGGCCCTCCGCAGGGCCCGGCGCCGGGGCATCCATCGTCTCACGGGATGCCGCTCACGCGAGCCGGCTCACTCCCCTGGCTCGCCGCGCAGCAGGACGCGCCCATCGGCGACCGCGCGGACCTCGATGGAGGCGATGTCCGAACGGTCCAGCGCGGTGCCGGCGTCCAGTTTCGCCGTCGATCCGGGTCCCGCGCGCCACGTCGACAGTTCACTGGTGTCGCCGTCGGTCGACGTGACGACGAGCACGTAGGGCCACTCCTGATCGCGGGCGTAGGGGTCATCGCTCGGGGGGTAGTCGCACACCATCCCGATGCGCGTCCCCCAGGCGACATCGGTCAGCTCCACTGTCGCGCTGAGCGGCACGTCGGTCACGGGCTGGAGGGAGACCACCTCCTCCGGCACAGGAGCAGGCACGACGGAGGTCGTGACGGCGAAGGCGACCACGACCGCGAGCACGGCTGCGGCGGCGACGCCGCCGCCCCACGCGATCATCCGCCGGCGACGAGCGTCGCGGGTGCCCCGTGCCACCATCCGTGCGCGGGCCGCCGGGTCGGGGCTGGTCTCGCCCGGGTCGTCCAGCAGCGACTCGGCCCGCTCGACCGGCACTCGAGCCAGCAGCCCGAGCGCCGGCGCGAGGTCGGCGATCGCGTCGCGGCAGAGCCGGCAGTCGTCGAGGTGCGCCTCGTACAGCCGACGGTCATCGGAGTCGAGCGCGCGCACCACGTAGGCGGCATCCCACTCCGCGAAGCGGACGTGATCGGTGCTCATCGCGTCACCCCCTTCTCCTGCAGGGTGAGGCGAAGAGCGCGCAGCCCGTAGTGGAGGCGGGACTTGACCGTGCCCGGCGGGATGTCGAGCTCGTCCGCCATCTCGGCGACCGACTGCCCGCGGTAGTAGGCGCGCACGACCACGGTGCGATGCTCGGTGGTCAAGGCTGCCAGGGCCTCCTCGACGAGGATCGCCTCGAACAGCGCGTCGGTCGCATCGGCGGTCGCGCGCTCGGGCACCTCGGCGACGCCGATCTCGCGGCGGCGTCGCGCGCTGCGCGCCTCGTCGATGACCAGGTGGCGCGCCACCGTGAACATCCACGAGCGCGTGGTCGAGGGGTCCTGCTCCAGGATCCTCGGCGTCCGCCACGCCCGCAGCAGCGTCTCCTGCACGATGTCGTCGGCACCCGCACGATCGCCGGTCAGATGCACCACGTAGCGCCAGACCGGGGCGGCGTGGGCATCGTACAGAGCGGCCAGCCGTTCGGCATCGCGGCCGGCGGTGCTGTCACGACTCTCCACGCTGTCGTGCGGCATCCATCACCTCCCGCAGGAGACACGAGACGTGGCATCCGCAGGTTCAGGTGCACCGCCGTGCTTGTGCCGTCACCACGAGTATGGACCCCGGGCACCCGATCACGGGAGCCCCGAACGGGTGCGCGGACGAATCGGCCGCGGACGATTCAGCCGCCGATGTGAGTCAGCCGCCGACGCTCTCCACGAGCGCCTGCCACACGGTCGGGTCGCTCATCAGGGGCACCGCCATCAGCACGCCCGACACGAACGTGAACAGGATTCCGGCGCTCAGCGCGATCCACCACGTCAGCCGCCCGCGCCGGACGCTCCACCACGAGACCGCGACCGTCGCGCACCAGCCGATCGTCAGCACCAGCACCGACGCGATCGCCCAGGGCCTGCCGGCGGCGGGGTCGCTGATCTGCGCATCCACTCCCATCACGGCGAGCATGGTCTCGGCGTACGCCCCGTAGTCGAGGAAGGCGGGCACCGACGAGACGACGTTCACCAGGCCGTACGCGAGGAGCGCGAACGTCACGATGCGGTCCACGGGGCGCACGCGCCTCTGGGCGGGCGCCGGCGGCGCAGGGAGGGCAGGGC
>NZ_JBJDRK010000067.1:0-21460 GCF_044987405.1 Microbacterium sp. ZW T2_14
AGGCGGCGCTGCGCGACATCGCCGAAGCCGGCGAGCACGCGGTGTCGCGCGGTGCGCGTCCGCTCCGGATCGCTCAGCTCGGCGAGCGGCTCGACGAGTGGGGGAAAGGCCATATCGACAGGCTACGCCGCGCGCATCGGGGGTCGGGCGCCGGCCGCTCGATCATGTCTGGGGGCAGCGACCGCGGTCGGGGTCCGCCGGCTCAGACGCGTCCGGTCAGGATGAGATTCCAGTAGACCCAGGGCAGGACGTGGCGGTCGAAGATCCACGACAGCCGGCTCTCGCGGTACATCCGCCGGAAGAACGGGATGGTCGGCTTCTGCGTGCCGGTGTCGTCGAACTCGGCCCACACGACCGTGGATCGCGAGACGGTGAACGGGCACACCGCGTAGCCGTCGTAGCGTGCTTTCGGCGCCTTCCCGCGGAGCACCCGCGAGAGGTTCTTGGCCAGCACCCAGGTCTGCTTGCGCAGCGCGCCGCCGCTCTTCGAGTTCGTCGTCGCGGCGGCGTCGCCCAGCGCCCACACATCGGGGAATCGCGGATGCCGCAGCGTCCGTGGATCGACCTCCACGAAGCCGCCCGACGAGCTCGGCGCCGGGAGCATCGACGCCTTGAGCCAATCCGGCGCGGACTGCGGCGGTTCCACGTTGAGTACGTCGTAGTGCAGGTGCTCGGGCCCCTCGGGGCCGCCGATCACCACCTCCTGGGCGGCGGAGTCCACGCGCAGGAGCACCGAACGGGTGCGCAGCTCGATGCCGTACTCCTCGATCTTGCGCTCGAGCTCGCGATCGAACGGCGGCAGGAACGCGGACTCGGTCGGCACCACCATCACGACCCGGATCCTGTCCAGCACCCCTGTGGCACGCCAGTAGTCGCAGGCCTGATACATCGGCTTCTGTGCGGCGGCTGCGCACGAGGCGGGACCGTCGGGCTGGGTGAAGACGACAGTGCCCTCCTTCAGGTCGCGCAGCAGCAGCGACGCCTTCTGCGCCAGCTCGAATTCGTAGTGGGATGCCGCGGCCGGCGTCTGCATCGCCTCGGCCAGGCCCGGTATGCGTTCCCAGTCGAGCTGGATGCCCGGGCACACGATGAGCTGGTCGAACGTCACCCGGTCACCGCTGTCGAGCACGACCGCGTTGGCGTCGGGCTGGACCGTGGTGACGGCATCCTGGATCCACTCCACGCCCTTCGGCATCACCTCTCGCTGCGGGCGAACGGTGATGCCGGCGCGCGCCGTGCCGCCGGCGACATGCGAGAACAACGGCTTGTACAGGTGCTGCTCGCGCGGCTCGATGATCGCGATGTCGTCGACGCCCGAGCGCCGCAATCGCGCGGCGACCGATATTCCGCCGTTGCCTCCGCCGATGACGACCACCTGGTGATGCGCCTGCTCCTCGGACATGTTCCCTCCCCTCCGATGGCGACGCCCGCCGATCACAATCGGCTGATGTCGCGTCTGAGATCTCCCTGAGGTGAGGCTAGGCAGGCGCGGCGAAGAATCGAGGGGGCTTGCGCACGGGGCTGTGGTCGCACGAAGATGCCGGCGCGGCCGTTCCCGGACCGGAACCCCGCCTCGAGGTGCGGTCAGTCGGCGGATCGAGGTGCGGTCAGCCGGCGGATCGCCGCGCGAGACGCCGGCCGACGACGAACGCGAGCGTGATGAGGCCGAGGCTCAACGCCGCGAACCCGACGATCGTGGTGCGCGAGACGAAGACGACGTCGCCGGGCGCGAAGGCGACGTCGGCGAGGGGCTGGTAGGCGAACCACCCGAAGGACCCGAACGGCTGCGACGTCATCCCGATGACGATCGCGACGACTCCCACGAGGAGGAGAATCCCCGCGATCACCCACGCCACGAGTTCCCTGCCACTCCGCTGCACCATGTCCCGACCCTATCGATCGGGCCCGGCCACCGGTGGCCACCGCCCCGCCCGCAAGAGGATGATGGACCCATGCCCGCTGCCCACCGTCCCGGCCTCCGGGTGGGCTCGGGGCTCACCATCCCCGAGTCGGAGTTGACCTGGCGGTTCTCCCGGTCGTCCGGTCCCGGCGGGCAGGGGGTGAACACGGCCGACTCCCGTGCCGAACTGGTGTGGGATGTGTCGCGCTCGGGCGTGCTCTCGCCGCATCAGCGCGAGAGGCTGCTCGCCCGGCTGAGCGGGCGCCTCGTCGAGGGGGTGCTGACGATCGCGGCATCCGAGCATCGCGCGCAGCTGCGCAACCGGGATGCCGCGCGTGCACGCCTCGCCACCCTCGTCGCCGACGCGCTCCGCCCGCCGTCGCCCTCGCGACGACCGACCAAGCCGACCCGCGGCGCCCAGGAGCGGCGCCTCAGTGCGAAGAAGCAGCGCACCGACGTCAAACGGCTGCGCCGGCCACCCGCTGACTGACGCGTCGGCCCGGCCGGGTCCGCGGCGAGGTTCCTCGGCGGCCTACGAGCGGCGCCGCGTGAGGTGGACGTCCACCGCGTCGCCGTCGGTCTTGCCGATCGCCTTTCGGACCTCGGCGTTGATCGGGAGCTTGTGCGTCCCGTCGCCCAGCGCCATGAAGGCGCCTTCGAAGGGATGCCCGTCGACGGTGCCCGCCACCTTGACGAGTCCGCGGGTGCCGAAGATCTCGGCGGAGTCGGGCAGCTTCACGCAGGTCCACGTGTCGCCCGGCTGAGCCTTTCCCAGCGTGGCGGTGAAACTGATGTCCAGGGGGCCGGTGTTGTCCGACATGATGTCTCCTCTCTCTGGCCGTCGCAGCTGTGACGAGTATGGCCTCGGCGACGGCCCTTCAGCGGGATGACGATCGAAGGTCGTCCCGATCGACAGCCCTTGTCCCACCTCACTCCGGGAGGATGACCACGCTCTGGATCAGCCCGTCGCGCAGGGAGAAGCGGAACGGGCTGGTGCCGTTGAATCCGTCGCCACTGACCGCGAGGTGCACGAGGTACGTCTCCGGCGCCGCCTCCTGGGCGATGTCGACGAGCTCGAAATGCGACTGCTTGCCGATGTTGTCGGTGCGGTCCCACTGTCGGATGCCGACATGCCCACGCGCGACCCGACCCCAGTCGTCGAGCGAGCCATCCTCGGTGAAGGCCGCGACGAAGGCATCGGAGTCGCCGGCGTTCGTTGCGTCGATGAAGGCCGAGATGGGAGCGGGGACGAGTGCCATGCTCCGATCCTGCACCCGTGACGCACGGGCGCCCCACTCGGGATCAGCGGGTCCAGAAGTCCTCGGGACGCCCGCCCGGCCGGAATCCGAAGTGCTCGAGCATCGCCGTCGCCTCCGGGAAGTGTGCGGCGAGCATGTCGGGTCCGTGGGCGTCGCTGCCGAACGTGACCGCGGCGCCCGCCTTCCTCCGCCCACCACTGCGGAACCCACGGCCAGAGCCGCCGGGTGTTCATCTCGAGGGCGCGATCCGACGCCGCGATCGCGCGCATCGCGGCCCGGAACCCGCCCTCGAACCTGCGCGGGTCGAATGGCCCGGCCTCGGTGACCGGCCAGGAGCGCACGGCGTAATCGATATGAGTGAACACCGCGAAGGAATCCGACCCGGCGATCATGCGCGGGATCTCCTCGAGGTAGCTCCACATCACGTCGTCGGCCGGCAGGTGGCGGTACAACGTGGTCGGCTCGGTGCGGTGGACGTCGTCGAAGGGAAGCATGTGCAACGACCCGTTGACCCGATCGATCGCCCCACTCGAGAGCAGATCGGCGGCGTACTCGTCGTGCAGGTGCGGCTGCCCGAACTCCACACCCGTGAGGATGCGCAGGGAGGGGAAGTCGTGACGGCACCGTTCGATCGCCGTGAGATAGCCCTCGACATCGAACGAGGGCAAGTGCACATGCCCGCGTTCGTCGACGTACTTCTGCGCGTGTTCGCCGATGTCGCCGTCGTCGACTCTCCAGTCGTGCTCGAAGTCGAGGTGCTCGGTGAACACGATCGCCGGGAGCCCGATCCGGACCGCACGCTCGCAGGTACGGACCATCGAGCCGTGCGATGCCGGATCCGAGCCGCAGTCCCACGACCACTCGCTGTGCACGTGGGCATCGGCGGGAAGCGTCGCCGTCGTCTCGCCGAGAGTACTCCCGCCGCGGGTGCCTCCCTTCAACGCCGAGGCCCCGAGCGGGTGCACGGACGGTTCGCATGTCGCGACTTGTGGCTTCGACCCCGGCATTGCGGAATGTCGTGACACCCGAGCGGGTGCGCGGACGGTTCGGGTGTCACGAGCTGTGGCTTCGACGCCGGCGTTGCGGCGTGTCGTGACACCCCAGCGGGAGCGGAGGATGCCGGCGAGGCGACACGAAGCGGCGTCGGGGGGGTCGGCGCGCCGCGGGCTCGACGGCGATGTGATCGGTGCCGGACCGCGTCGGCAGCGGAGCAGCCGAGTCGTGTCCGCGCATGCGGCGAAAACCGCATGGAGCAACCGCATCTGCGGTGATAACGTGACGCTGTGGCGAGCTACAAGATCTCCGAGGCGGCGCGGCTGCTCGCGGTGAGCGACGACACCGTCCGCCGGTGGATCGAGGCGGGCACGCTGCCGACGACCGGGGCATCGCCCGTCGAGATCCCCGGCGACGCGCTCGCCGCGCGCGCCGTCGAGCTGGCCGCGGCTCCCGGGGACTCGGCCGATCGGCTCTCGAGCGCACGCAACCGCTTCGTCGGGCTCGTCACGCGGGTGCAGCTCGACGGCGTCATGGCGCAGGTCGACATCCAGTCCGGCCCGCACCGCGTGGTCTCGCTCATGTCGTCCGAGGCGGTGCGCGAGCTGGGTCTCGAACCCGGCTCGCTCGCTGTCGCCGTCGTCAAGGCGACGACGGTGATCGTCGAGACCCCGAAGGCCTGACGTGCGCCGCGGTGCCACCATTCGCGCAGCAGCGGTCCTCGCCGCGCTCGTGCTCGCGCTCGCCGGCTGCGCGACGGCGGTCGACAGGGATCCGGGCGCGACGTCATCGGAGACGGCGACGTCGGAGCCCGAGCTGTCCGGCGAGCTCACCGTTTACGCCGCGGCGTCGCTGCAGGGGGCATTCGACGAGTTGGCGATGCAGTTCAAGCAGCGGCATCCGTCCCTCCATGTGCAGCCCGTCACCTACGACGGCTCGTCCACGCTGGCGACGCAGATCATCGAGGGCGCCCCGGCCGATGTCTTCGCGGCGGCCGACGAGCGGAACATGGGGAAGGTCGTCGATGCGGGCCTCGCGAGCGATCCCGCGCTTTTCGCCACGAACACCCTGACGCTCGTGGTTCCCGCGGGCGATCCTGGCCGCATCGATGGCCTCGATGACCTCGCCGACCCCGACCGGACCGTGGTGCTGTGCGCCGCCGAGGTGCCGTGCGGTGCCGCATCGGCGACGCTCCTCTCGAACGCCGGTGTGGAGGCGAGCGTCGACAGTTACGAGCAGAACGTCACCGCCGTCCTCACGAAGGTCGCTGCCGGCGAAGCCGATGCCGGGTTGGTGTACGTGACGGATGCCGCCACCACGCGTGCGGTCGAGGCGATCGCGGTGCCTGGGGCCGAGGAAGTCGTCAACCGTTACCCCGTCGCCGCGGTGGACGACGGCGCAAACCCAGAAGCGGCTGACGCGTTCGTCGCGTTCGTGCTCAGCGACGACGGTCGACGCGTGCTCGAGACCTTCGGGTTCGGGGCACCGTGACCGTCGCCGCGGCACGCGACGCGCGCACGCACGAGGAGCGCGCCGGGTTCGTCCCCCGCGTCCTCGCGGTGCCCGCCGTGATCGGCCTCGCACTGCTCGTGCTGCCGCTGGGCGCGCTCGTGCTGCGCGTGCAGTGGTCCACGCTCTGGGATGACGTCACCTCGCCGCAAGCACTGTCGGCACTCGGGCTCTCGCTCGCGACGGGCGCGGTCGCCACCACCGTGTGCGTCGTCCTCGGTGTGCCGCTTGCGCTCCTCATCGCCCGCAGCACCGTGCGGACGGCGGCCGTGCTGCGCGCCCTGGTGACGGTGCCGCTCGTGCTGCCCCCCATGGTCGGCGGCGTCGCGATGCTGTTCCTGTTCGGCCGCACCAGCTGGCTGGGCGGCGCGCTCGCCGAGTGGGGCATCCGCATCCCGTTCACCACCACCGCCGTCGTCCTCGCGCAGACCTTCGTCGCGCTGCCGTTCCTCGTGCTCGCCCTGGAGGGCGCACTGCGTTCCACCGGCACGGGCTTCGAACAGGCGGCGGCGGGCCTGGGGGCCGGGCGTTGGACGATCCTCGCCCGTGTGACGCTTCCGCTCGCGGCGCCCGGGCTCGTCGCGGGCATCGTGCTGTGCTTCGCCCGCGCCATCGGCGAGTTCGGCGCGACGGCCCTCTTCGCCGGAAACGCTCCGGGCGTGACGCAGACGATGCCGCTCGCGATCTACACCGCGTTCAACGGCGCCGGCGTCTCGCAGGGTACGGCGGTGGCGCTCTCGCTGCTGCTGCTCGTCACCGCCGTCGGCGTGCTGCTGCTCGTGCGTGCCTGGCGCGCGGAGGCCCCGCGATGAGCGGTGCGGCGGGCGCGGATGCCGCCACCGGCGTCGCGGACACTCACACCGCACCGGGGCTGGAGGCCCGCATCCGCGTGGATCGCGGCGGGTTCGCCCTGGACGTGACGCTGAGCGTGCCGGCGGGCGAGGTCGTGGCGCTCATGGGCCCGAGCGGAGCCGGAAAGTCCACGCTGCTCGGAGTGCTGGCAGGGTTGACGGGGTTCGACGAGGGAGAGGTACGGCTCGACGGCCGGCTGCTCGACCGGCGGACGTCCGACCGCTCCGCCACGCGCCGCACGATGCCCGCGCGCCGCGGCGTCGTGCTGCTCGGGCAGGACCCCCGGCTCTTCCCGCACCTCACCGCGCACGACAACGTGGCGTTCGGCCTGCGGGTCCACGGCGCCACGAAGACGGCGGCGGCCGCCGGGGCCGCGGGCTGGCTCGGACGTGTCGGGCTGGCGGATCTCGGGGACCGGCGGCCCGCGCAGCTGTCGGGCGGGCAGCAGCAGCGCGTCGCGCTCGCCCGGGCGCTCGCGACAGCGCCCGCCGCGCTCCTGCTCGACGAGCCGCTCACGTCCCTCGACACCGAGACCGCCGGCGACGTGCGCGCCCTGCTGCACCAGCAGCTCGCGGCGACGCGCACGACGGCCGTCGTCGCGACCCACGACGCGGTGGACGCGGTGGCGCTCGCGAGCCGCCTCGTCGTGCTCGAAGGCGGTCGCGTCACGCAGACCGGGCCGGTGCGCCAGGTGCTCGCGTCGCCCGCGACACGGTTCGCCGCGGCGGTGGCCGGACTCAACCGGGTGGTGGGGACCCTGGAACCCGCAGACTCGACCTGGCGTGCCGGAGACCTGGCGCTGCCCCACGCGGCCGAGCGGCGGCATCCGTCTCTTGTCGCGGTATTCCGGCCGAGCGCCGTCCGGGTGATCGACGGGCCGCCCCGCGCCGCGGGGGAGTGGAGAGCACGCATCCTGCGCCTCGAGCAGACGCCGGCCGGGGTGCGGATACGCGCCGCCGATCCCGACGTGGCGGTGGACGTCGCCGCCGACCATGCCGCGGGGCTCGCGCCCGGCGACACGATCACGCTGCGCGTGGACCCGGCCGACGTGCGACTCGTCGGAGCCTGAGCTTCCCGCACTCGGAGCCCATAGACTCGCCCGGTGACGCGAATCCGCCCCTTTCGCCCCGGTGACGAACCCGCTCTCGTCGAGATCTGCCTGAAGACGGCGGATGCCGGAGCCGACGCGACCGGCATCCTCGACGACGACGATCTGTGGGCCGAGATCTTCGTCCTGCCCTATGCGGCGCGTCACCCCGAGTTCGCGTTCGTCGTAGAGGCGGACGACGGCCGCGTCGTCGGCTACATCGTGGGCGCGCCCGACTCCGCGGCGTTCGAGGAGTGGTTCGCGACCGAGTGGTGGCCGCGGCGCGCCGACCGCTGGCCGCGACCGCCGGGTGAAGAGTCCTCCGCCGACTCCCGGCAGGACGGGATCCTCCGCTACGCGCACGCCCGTGCGGGCGGTGCGCAGCCGTTCGGCGACGACTACCCGGCGCACCTGCACATCGACCTGCTGCCCGAGACCCAGGGCCAGGGTCTGGGCCGCCGGCTCATCGAGACGCTCGAAGACGCCCTGCGCGCGGCGCATGTGCCGGGCCTGCACCTGGTGGCATCGGCCGACAACACCGGCGCCATCGCCTTCTATCCCCGCGTCGGTTTCGAAGCGCTCGCGTCGCCGGAGGGCACGCAGGTCTTCGCGAAGCGCCTCTGACCTACGCGACTGACGGCCCGGCGTCAACCCGTCCGGGTGCGAGGCACGCCCGCGTAGTCTGCCCCCGTGGACGATGTCTCGGCGCCGACCGGCCGTGAGCCGGCACTGCTGGCGCTGCCGCGCCCTGACGGAACCGCGCCGCGTGCGCTGGTCCTCGGCGCCACGGGGTACATCGGCGGGCGGCTGGTGCCGCGACTCCTGAATGCCGGGTACGAGGTGCGCGTCCTCGCGCGCGACCCCGCACGGGCCGCGGCGTTCCCGTGGGGCGGCCGCGTCGAGATCCTCCGTGGCGACGCGGCCGACGAGGTGGCGGTGGGTGAAGCCATGCGCGACGTGGACGTGGTGTTCTACCTGGTGCACTCGATGTCGGGCGGCAAGCGGTTCGCCGACACCGACCGGCGTGCCGCCGAGACCGTCGCGGACGCGGCGGCCGCGGCATCCGTGGGTCGCATCGTGTATCTCGGCGGCCTGCACCCGAGCGGGGTGACGCTCTCACCCCACCTGCAGTCACGCGTGGAGGTGGGGCGGACGTTCCTCGAGAGCGGCGTCCCGACCATCGTGCTGCAGGCGGGCGTCGTGATCGGGTCGGGGTCGGCCTCGTTCGAGATGGTGCGCCACCTCACCGAGGTGCTGCCGTACATGCCGGCGCCGAAATGGGTGCGCAACCGCATCCAGCCCATCGCCGTGCGCGACGTGCTGCACTACCTGCTCGGTGCCGCGCGGCTGCCCGCCGACGTGAACCGCGCCGTCGACATCGGAGGCCCCGACGTGCTGCGGTACGGGCAGATGATGAACGGCTACGCCGTCGAGGCCGGGTTGCGCCAGCGCGCGATCGCAGCCCTGCCGGTGCTGACGCCGCGACTGGCCTCGCACTGGGTCAACCTGGTGACGCCGATTCCCCGCTCGATCGCGCGGCCGCTCGTCGAGTCGCTCCAGAACGAATGCGTCGTGAAGGACGACGGCATCGACGAGCTCATCCCGCCACCGGAGGGCGGTCTCACGCCGTACCGCACCGCCGTGCGGCTGGCGCTCGGCAAGCTCGAGACCGATGCGATCGAGACCAGCTGGCAGGATGCCGGCGTGCTCGACGCCCCGAGCGACCCCTTGCCGAACGACCCCGACTGGGCGGGTCGCGTGGTGTTCAGCGACGTCCGCACCGCGCACTCCCCGGCGTCGCCCGAGGCGCTGTGGCGCGTCATCGTGGGCATCGGCGGCGAGAACGGCTGGTACTCGTCGCCGCTGCTCTGGGCCGTGCGTGGCTGGATGGATCGTCTCGTCGGGGGTATCGGCCTCGCGCGCGGGCGGCGCAGCCGTGGCCGCCTCGCCGTCGGGGATGCGCTCGACTTCTGGCGCGTCGAGGCCCTGGAGCCGGGACGGATGCTGCGGCTCCGGGCCGAGATGAAGGTCCCGGGTCTCGCGTGGCTCGAGCTGCGCGCGTCGCCCGACGAGGCGCGCGGGGGCTCGCGCTACGACCAGCGCGCGGTGTTCTTCCCGCGGGGGCTGGCGGGGCGGCTGTACTGGCTCGCCGTCCTCCCGTTCCACGGGTTCATCTTCGCGGGGATGGCGCGGCGCATCACGGCGACCGCCGCGGCGGGCGGCGCCGTCGGCGAGCCCTGAGCCGCAGCGCCCGTCGCGTCAGGCCGTGAGGATCGGGCGCTGCGACACCAGGCGGTCGAGTACGGAGCCCGGTGGGACCGTGTCGTACTTGTAGCTGAGCTTCTGCACGATCGACGCCCCCGCCACGAAGCGCAGCGCCTCGGGATCCCACGGCTGCATCATGCCGAGCTGCAGCAGGTGGCTGGCGGCGCTCGACAGCGGCGGCGCGGCATCCCACTGTCCGTGGAACTCCGGCACGAGATCGAAGAGCACCTCGAAGATGCGGTGGTAGAGGAAGTAGTCCGGGATGCCGCCACCCGACCGCCACCAGGCCTCCAGCGCGAGCCGCTGCAGGCGGATGAGCGGTGTCGCCGGCACGGCGGCGATGAACCAGTTGCCGATCTGGCGGCGGGTCCAGCGGGGGTAGAGCGCCCCGGCCGTCAGAAGCGGCGCGACGGCGGGAGGCAGGGGCGCCGGCGCCCAGCAGGTGGCGTCGACCCAGATGCCGCCGAGGCGATCGAGCACGCTGACGCGTACGAAGTCCGAGAAGTGCGCGGGGTGGTCCTTCTCGAGGGCGTCGGCGACGGCATCCGGGATCTCCACGAGCTCGCGCGCGGACGCGCCGTCGAGCACGGTCAGCGGTGTCGCCGAGTCGGCATGGAGGCGCGTCATCCCGCCCACGCACGCCTGCACGAGCGGGGGCGCGGTGTCAAGCGGCGAGTTCCAGAACGTGTAGAGGTTCAGTGCCGCGGGATCGACGCGTCCGCCGTCACGGTGCGCGAGGATCCGGCCGTCCTTGCGGGTGCCGGTCTGCTCCGGCAGGCCGGCGTCGATCCGCAGCTCGGGCAGGCGCGGGCGGAGGAACTCGGTGAACGTGCGGTACGCGGCGATCGCGGCCACCGGGTCGACGCTGTCACGGAACCGGTCGGCACGTCGCAGCTGCGCCTCGAGACCCTCGAACGGGTTCGGGATGCCGTCGCTCACGGTCCGAGCCTAGGCCGTGGTGAGCTCGACGACCCGGATCGAACGCCGGACCTGTGTCATCCGGTGACGCGGCCGTCCTCGAGGCGCACGACGCGGTCGACGAGCTCGTCGGGCACGGCGACGTGCGAGATCAGCACCACCGCCTGGTCGTCGCGCACCGCGCTCAGCAGGTCGACGAGCAGGCGATCGGATGCCTCGGGGTCGACGCCGGCCGTCGGCTCGTCGAGCACCAGCACCGGGAACCCGCGCAGCAGCGCCCGGGCCAACGCGATCCGCTGCGCCTGACCCCCCGAGACGAGAACGCCCCGTTCGCCGACACGGGCGTCGAGCCCGCCGCGCTCCTGCAGCCAGCCATCGAGGCCGACGCGGGCGAGTGCCGCCTCGAGTTCGGCATCCGTCGCCGTATCGCGCGCGAACAGCAGGTTCTGCCGGATGTCCTCGTCGAAGAGCATCGGATGCTGCTCGCACAGCCCGACGGTCAGCCGCACGTCGTCAGGGGAGAGGTCGTGCACGGAGCGGTCGCCGATGTCGTAGCCGCCATCGGTCTCGAGGAACCGCACCAGCGCGTGCGCGAGCGTGCTCTTGCCCGCGCCGCTCGCCCCCATCACCAGTACCCGCTCGCCAGAGCGGATCGTCAGGTCGATGCCGTGCAGCGACGGGTGCTCGGCAGCCGGCCAGCGCACGTCCGCCGCCCGCAGCCGGATGCCGTCGCCGAGCGGGGGAGCCTCACCGGTGGACTCCAGGGTCTCGGGTGCCAGCTCCGCCGGCGGCGTCTCGGGCAGGGCGCCCGCCACACGCTCGGCCGAGGCGCGCACCTGCCGCCACGCAGAGGCGGCCATGGGGACGGCCGCGAACACCTCGAAGACGGCCATCGGCACGAGCACGACGACGGCGAGCGATGGGCCGGGAAGGGCTCCGGATGCCGCAGCCGGCGCCGCGATCAGCACCGCCGCGATCGAGGCCGCGCCCGCCACGAGCGAGACGAGGGCGGCTGTTCCCGCCTGCGCGCCGGAGCGGCGGACCACCGCCCGGCGGAGGTCGGCGTCGGCACGGGCGATCCGGTCCCGGCTCTGCGCCTCGGCGCCGAACGCGGCGAGCACGTCCAGGCTGCCGATGTGGTCGAGCACGGCGTCCGCGAGGCGCGCGCGCAAAGGCGCGATGTCGCGCTCGGCCCGTGCCCCCGACATCCATCCCCACAGCGTGGCGACGGCCGCCGCGACGACGAGGCACGCGAGCAGGGTCAGTGCCGCCGGCCACCACACGAACGCCACGAGCACGACCGCGCCGAGCGCCACGAGCGCCGACGACACGAGCGGCTGCACCACCCGCAGCGGGAGGTTCTGCAGTTCGTCGACGTCGTCGACGAGCGCCCCGAGGACCGAGCCGCGGCGGGTGCGCGTCAGCCCGTCCGGGGCCAACGGCACCAGCCGGCGCACCAGATCGGACCGGGTGGAGGCGAGCTGCCGCAGCGCGGCATCGTGGCCGGTGAGACGCTCGAGGTAGCGGAACGAGGCGCGGGAGATCGCGAAGAACCGCACGCCGACCACCGCTGCGGACAGGTACAGCACCGGCGGCTGCTCGCTCGCGCGCACGATGAGCCACGCGCTCACGGCGAGCAGCGCCACGGCGGACGCCTCGGAGGCGAAGCCGGCCGCCAGCGCCCACCAGAACCGCCGCGCCGGCGGCATCGCGCCGCGCAGCACCGCTTTCGCGCTTCCCGGGGCCATGGTCATGCGAGGACCTCGATCGGTCCCTGAGCCTGTCGAAGGGCGAGGCGGACGACGGCGTCCGCGATCTGGCGGGCGCTGGTGCGATGGGACACGAGCAGCACGGTGGCGCCGGCATCCGCGAGCGAGCGGACGCTGCTCCAGAGCCGCCCCTCCGTCTCGGGATCGAGCGCCGAGCTCGGCTCGTCGAGCGCGATCACCGGCGCGGCCCCGCGCAGGTGACGGTACAGCGCGCGGGCGACGGCCACGCGCTGTGCCTGCCCGCCCGAGAGTCCGGCGCCCTGCACGCCGAGTTCGAGGGCGGCGTCGAGAGTCCCCGCGCAGGCGAGGTCGAGCGCCCGCCGCACGGTGTCGCCATCCGGCGTCGGGTCGCCGAGCGAGACGTTGTCGGCGATCGTGCCGGCGAGCAGACCCGGGCGCTGACCGGTCCACGCGAGCCAGGCGGTCGGCGCGAGGTCACGGACCTCGACGCCGTTCCACCTCGCCGAGCCCTCGAACGTCGCGGCGCCGCGCAGGGCCGCGAACAGGCTGGACTTGCCGGCCCCGCTCGGGCCCTCGATGAGGGTGACCGTGGCCGGACCGGCTGTCAGGTCGACGGACGGCAGCCACTGCTGTCCGCGTCGCACGCGCACCGCCGCGAGCTCGAGAAGTGGCCGAGTCGACGCGGCGCGAGGGTTCCGAGGCGGTTCGGACCGCCGGGGCGTTTCGTCTCGCTCGTTCCTCGCTCGCTCGACGACCGGAGTCTGGGCCTCGACGACCGCCGCCGGGGCCTCGGCGACCGCCGCCGGGGCCTCGACGACCGGAGCTAGGGCCCCGAGTGCGGACGGCCGGTTCGGGGACGCGGTGCGCCCGCGTGCGGCATCCAGCACGTCGAAGACATCTTCGGTCGCAGCGATACCCTCGGCCGCCGCGTGGAACTGCACACCCACCTGTCGGAGCGGCAGATACGCCTCGGGCGCCAGCAGCAGCACGAACAGGCCGACGGCCAGCGCGAGCGATCCGTCGATGAGTCGGAAGCCGATCGACACGGCGACGATCGCGACCGAGATCGAGGCGAGGAACTCCAAGGCGAAGCCCGACAGGAACGAGACGCGCAGCACCCGCATCGTCTCGCGCCGGTAGTCGTCGGTGACCTTCTCGATGGATGCCGCGGCCCGGTGCTGGCGGCCGAACACCTTGAGGGTCGACAGGCCCTGCACCGTGTCGGCGAATCGCGACGCGAGGCGCTGCAGCGTCTGCCACTGCCGCTGCTGCACCGTGCGCGTCGCGAGGCCGATGAGCACCATGAAGATCGGGATGAGGGGGAGCGTGAGCAGCACCGTGAGCCCCGAGATCCAGTCCTGCCACCACATCACCGCGATGATCAGCGGCGTAGCGACGACGGTCTGCACCAGCTGCGGCAGGTAGCGGCCGAAGTACGCCTCGAGGGCGTCGAGCCCTCGTCCGGCGGTGACCGCCAGGGCCGCGGAGTTGCGTGCTCCGAGCCATTCCGGCCCGAGAACGCCGATCCCCGCGATGAGCGCCGTGCGCAGCTGGGTCTGCACCCGCGCGGCGGCGCGCGCGGCGACCGCTTCGCGCGCCCACAGCAGCACGGCGCGCAGCGCGACCACCGCGGCCAGCGCGCCGAGGGTCCGCACGAGCTCGGCCGGCGGCATCCCATCGATCGCTCCGGTGATGGCACGGGTCAGCAGCCACGCGAAGGCGACGATCACGGCGGTCTGGGCGAGTGCGATCGCAGCGATCACCAGGAAGAACCAACGAGATGCGCGGGCGTATCTCAGCAGTCGCGGGTCGACGGGCTTGGTCGAGGTGCGCGTCGGCGCCGGGCCGCCGCCGTTGTTCTCGTCCATGGCTCCTTCGACCCTACCCATCGGCACGGTGCCTCTCGTCTCCTCGGCCCGCCGTCGCGCGCCCCCCGCTCTTCCCGTGACTTGCCGTACATGTACCCAACACGCTGGCGTGTCGCGTACATAACCGGCAAGTCAACCGAGGGGGCATGAGGAGACGTGAGGGGGGAGGGATGCCGCGGGCTGCGGCATCCGCTGGCTCAGTGCGCGACCGCGGCCGCCTTCTCGATGTGCGAGCGGGTGACGCGCTTGCGGAAGATCCAGTACGTCCAGCCCTGGTAGGCGAGCACGAGCGGCAGGAAGATGAGCGCTGCCCACGACATGATCGTGAGGGTGTAGTCGGTGCTGGAGGCGTTCTCGATCGTGAGCGAGCCGGCAGGGTCGCCGGTCGAGGGCATCACGTACGGGAAGAGCGCGAACCAGATGGCGAGCACCGCCGACACGATGGTGCCGGCGCCGAACCCGAACGCCCAGCCCTCTCGACCCCGCGCGTTGGAGATCCATGACGCGATGAGCAGCACGGCGGCGACGGCCGACAGCGCAGCGGTCGCCGGGGCGAACTCGCGGCCCTCGCCGAACGCCATGCCCACCGTCCACAGCAGGAAGATCGCGGCCACGACGATGGTGAGCAGCCCTGCGCGGCCGGCGAGCCGGCGCGCGTCGGCGGCGACCTGGCCATCCGTCTTCAGCGCGACGAAGTACACGCCGTGCGTGAAGAACAGCAGCAGCGTCGTGAGCCCGCCGAGCAGCCCGTACGGGTTGAGAAGCGTCAGGAACGACCCGACGAACTCGTGGTCGGCGTCGAGCGGCACGCCCTGCACGATGTTGGCGACCGCGACGCCCCACAGGAGCGCCGGCACGGCCGAGCCGACGACGATCATCGTGTCGAAGCCCTTCTTCCACCGCAGCGAGTCGCGCTGGTGGCGGTACTCGAACGAGACGCCGCGCAGGATGAGCGCGAGCAGGATGAGCAGCAGTGCCAGATAGAAGCCGCTGAACAGCGTGGCGTACCACTCCGGGAAGGCAGCGAACAGACAGGCGCCCGCGACGATGACCCAGGTCTCGTTGAGGTCCCAAACGGGGCCGATGGTGTTGATGACCTGGCGTCGGCTGACATCGTTCTTGCCCAGGAACGGCAGCGACATGCCGACGCCGAAGTCGAAGCCGTCGAGGACGAAGTAGCCGACGAACAGAAAGCCGACGATCCAGAACCAGAAGTAGGCGAGATCCATGACGTGCTCCTGAAGCTCCTAGTAGACCGTCGTCGGGGTGTCTTCGACCGCGAGGGTTCGCGCATCGGGATCGTCGGGCCCCGGCAGCGGGTCGGGCCCCTTCTTCGCCGTCTTCACGATGAGGCCGAACTCGACGACCGCCAGCGCCGCATAGATCCCGGTGAAGGCGAGCAGCGAGACGAGCACCGTCCAGCCCGGCACCGAGGGTGAGACCCCGTCTTCGGTCAGCATGAGGCTGAACACGATCCACGGCTGGCGGCCCATCTCGGTGAAGATCCAGCCGACGAGGATCGCGAACAGGGATGCCGGCCACGCCCAGATCGCCAGCCGCCAGGCCCACGCCGGCACGTCGCGCTTGGCGTTCTTGCGCGTGAGCCAGAGGCCTGCCACCGCCACGAGCGCCGCGACGCCGCCCAGGCCGATCATCCAGCGGAACGCCCAGTAGGTGACCCAGAGGATGGGGGCGAAGTTGCCGTCCACCTGCTCGGCGAACTGCGGGAACATCTCGGTCGTGTACTGCGCGTTGAGGTCGTTGATGCCCTCGACGCAGCCATCGAGCGAGTGCGTCGAGAGCAGTGAGAGCAGGTACGGCACGCGGATCGAGAAGAGCTCGCTCGTGCCGTCGGGCGTGCCGAGTGTGAAGATCGAGAACGAGGCATCCGCTCCGCACACCGTGTTGAAGGTCGCCTCGGCGGCTGCCATCTTCATCGGCTGCGTCGCCACCATGACGAGACTCAGCTGGTCGCCCGAGAGCGCGACCCCCGCGAACGCGGCGATCAGACCCCACAGTCCGAACTTGAGCGACGACCGCATCATGTCGACGTTCTGCTTGCGCAGCAGGTGCCAGGCCGAGATCGAGACGATGACGCCGGCGGTCATCATGAAGGCCGCGAACAGGGTGTGCGGCAGGGCCGCCAGCGCGACCGGGTTCGTCAGCACGGCGAAAAAGTCCGTCATCTCGGCGCGGGAGCCGTCTTCGGCCATCTTGAAGCCGACGGGATTCTGCATGAACGCGTTGGCCGCGAGGATGAAGTACGCCGAGAACCATGCGCCGATCGTCGCGATCCAGATGCTCGCCAGGTGCAGCGCCTTGGGCAGCTTGTCCCAGCCGAAGATCCACAGCCCGATGAAGGTCGCCTCGAAGAAGAACGCCATCAGCCCCTCGAAGGCGAGCGGCGCCCCGAACACATCGCCGACGAACCGGGAGTAGGACGACCAGTTCATGCCGAACTGGAACTCCTGCACGATGCCGGTGACGACGCCCATCGCGAAGTTGATCAGAAAGATCTTGCCGAAGAAGCGGGTCAAGTGGAGCCACTTCACCTTGCCGGTGCGGAACCACGCCGTCTGGAAGATCGCGACCGTCAGCGCCATGCCGAGGGTGAGCGGCACGAAGAGGAAGTGGTACAGCGTCGTGAGGCCGAACTGCCAGCGCGCCAGCAGCAGGGGGTCCAGCAGATCCATGTTGCGCTTCCGATCGTCGGACTGACTGTATGGTCTGACCACACAGTAGCATGTGGTCAGACCACAGCGGCAGGCGATCTTCGCGATCGTCTCGCGGTCTCACATTCGCAGCAATCGGCGCGCGGCGCGACCGTTGCTTCGTGAATAATCCGTCGCACCGGAGCCGTGTGCGCCACCGCGCGACTACCCTCGAATCATGGCGATCCGGGCAGAGCGATCGGAACCGGGCGCATGAGTGCGATCCCGGTCACGATCGGACGAAGGATGCCGTTCCCCGCGGCATCCCCGCGGCTCGACGCCTCGGCGCAGCACGCAGCCACCCCGGGCGGTGCGATCGGGAGCCCTCTGGTCGACACGCACGCACGGGTGCACCGGGATCTGCGGATCTCGCTCACCGACCGCTGCTCGCTGCGGTGCACGTACTGCATGCCCGAGCAGGGCAACGAGTGGCTCGCCAAGACCAGCATCCTGACGCTCGACGAGATCGAGCGCATCGCTCGGGTCGCCGCGGCCGACGGCATCACCACGTTCCGGCTCACCGGAGGCGAGCCGCTGCTGCGCACCGACATCGTCGAGGTGGTGCACCGGCTCGCGGCGATCACAGGCCCGACCGGCGCTCCGGTCGAGATCGCGATGACGACGAACGGCATCCGCCTGCCCGAACTGCTGCCCGGCCTGATCGAGGCGGGCCTCGACCGCCTGAACATCTCGATCGACACGCTGCGGCGCGATCGCTTCCACGAGCTGACCCGCCGTGACCGGCTCGACGACGTGCTGGAGGGGATCGCGGCGGCTGCGGCATCCGCTCTGCGTCCCTTGAAGCTGAACGCGGTGGCGATGCGGGATGTGAACGACGACGAGCTGGTCGAGCTCGTGGAATTCGCGATCGCGCACGACGCGCAGATGCGGTTCATCGAGCAGATGCCGCTGGATGCCGGTCACACCTGGGACCGCTCGCGGATGGTCACGCAGGACGAGATCCTCGCCGCGCTCGCCCAGCGGTGGACCCTCACCCCGGTGCCCGGCCGCGGCGGCGCGCCCGCCGCACGATGGACCCTCGATGGCGGTCCCCATTCTGTGGGGGTGATCGCCTCCGTCACCGCCCCGTTCTGCGGGGACTGCGACCGCCTGCGGCTGACCGCCGACGGTCAGCTGCGCAACTGCCTGTTCTCGACCACCGAGTACGACGTGCTGCCCATCCTCCGCGATGGCGGCTCCGACGAGACAGTGGACGCCGGTATCGACGGGATGCTGCGCTCCTGCGTGCACGGCAAGCTTCCCGGTCACGCGATCAACGATCCGTCGTTCCTGCAGCCCGCGCGCGGGATGAACGCGATCGGCGGCTGAGATGGGCCGTCTCACGACGCGCGCCCCGGTCACCCGGATCTCGCTGAACGACGGAGAGGCCGCGGTCCGCCGCCGTGCCGACACCCTCGTCGTCGAGGAGCCGCTCGAGATCCGCATCGTCGGCGAGCCGCTGACCGTCACCATGCGCACGCCGGGGCACGACCTCGAGCTCGCCGCCGGCTTCCTGGTGTCGGAGGGCGTGATCGCCGCGGCCGGAGACCTCCGCTCCGCGATCCACTGCGGCGGCCCCGGCACGGCGCCTGCCGCCGTGACGCCGCTGCTGAGCATCGGGCCCGCGGTCGCTACTCCGGCGTCGACGGAGAACACCTACAACGTGCTCGACATCGCGCTCGCTCCCGGCCTGGAGCCGCTGGTCACCGACATCGCCCGCAACTTCTACACGACCAGCTCGTGCGGCGTCTGCGGCACGGCATCGATCGAGGCCATCGAGAAGCAGTCCCGCTACGACGTGGCGACGGATGCCGCGACTCTCGACGCCGCGGTGATCACGGGCCTTCCCGACACGCTGCGGGCCGGTCAGACCGTGTTCGAGAAGACCGGCGGCCTGCATGCCGCGGCGCTGTTCGACGCCGGCTCGGGGGAGCTGCTCGTGCTCCGGGAAGACGTCGGCCGCCACAACGCCGTCGACAAGGTCATCGGCTGGGCGGTGCTGGAAGACCGGCTGCCTCTGACCGGAACCGTGCTGCAGGTGTCGGGTCGGGCGAGCTTCGAGCTGGTCCAGAAGGCCGTGATGGCCGGCATCCCGATCCTGTCCGCCGTCTCGGCACCGTCGTCGCTCGCGGTCGAGCTCGCCACCGCCTCCGGACTCACCTTGGTCGGCTTCGTGCGCGGATCGTCGATGAACGTGTACTCGCGACCCGACCGGGTACGCGTGCCGGCCTCCGCGACCTCGAAGGTCTGACCCGGCTCAGTCGCGGCGGGACGTGCGCCGCGCCGGGGACTGCGTACCCCGGGCACGGGGCGGGACCGCGAAGATTCCTTCGCGTCGGCTCAGAAGAGCTGGCCGAAGATGAGGATCGCGATGAAGAAGACGGCCAGGATGGCGACGATGATCCCCAGCGTCCGGCCCGAGAGCTTGGCGACGCCCCAGCCGATCAGGACGGGCACCGCGAGAAGGAAGATCGCGACGATCCACCAGAACGTCGAGTAGCCGGCGTTGCTGGCCTCTTCGAGGCGGCCGCCGAAGAGCTCCTGCGTCGCCGGGTGGGTGGCGAAGCGCACCGCGATCGAGATGGGGACCGCCACGAAGACGAACACCACGAGACCGATGAGCCAGCCCCAGAGGACGGGGCTGCCGTTGCCCGAGAGGACACCGCCGTGCAGTTCGGATTCCGGCTGGTGCTGCTGCTGCTTGCCTGATGCCATGCGCATGACTCTAGTGGCGCGGGACGTGCTCACATCACGCAGGTCGCGTGACATGGCGCTGCCCGCCGGTCCTTGGGGGAGGAGGCGGGCAGCGTCGGGGCGCCTGGGATCATCGCCTGGGGGTGCGATTCTCCGCGCTCACCATCCACGAGAGCTGCTCGACACGCTCAAGAATGGCGTGGAGGATGTCGGCACTCGTGGGGTCTTCTTCGTCGACGGCGTCGTGCACGTCGCGGCACGTCGCGGCCACGTCGTCCAGTCGCTCCGTCATGAGATCCACGACCTCGTTCGTCGCGATCTCACCCTGCGGGAACTCCGGCAGGGTCGTGTTCTCCGCGACCACGTCGCTGCGCCCGTCCGGCAGGGCGTGCAGCGACCGCATGCGCTCGGCGACGGTGTCGGCGAAGTCCCTCGCCGCTTCGATGATCTCGTCGAGCTGAAGGTGGGTGTCGCGGAAGTTGCGGCCCACGACGTTCCAGTGGGCCTGCTTGCCCTGCAGCGAGAGCTCGATGAGGTCGACGAGCACCTTCTGGAGGTTCTCGCTCAGCGTCTCCGACGCCGTGAAGCCGCGCTCGGCGTTCTGCTCAGGCGTGAGCGCGGCGCCGACCCCGCCGCGTGCCGTGCGGCGCTTGCCCTTGGAAGCGCTGCTCGTGCTCGTCTGAGAGGTGCTCTTCTTCGCGGTCGTCGTCGCCACTGTCGCTCCATTCATCTGGTGCCACGCCGCGGGAGGTCCATCGGAGCCTGCCGCGGGGCGCCATCGTGGGGGTTTGGGGCCCGCGCGCTCTGCGGGATGCTTCGACGCTAACCATGAGTGCGCCTGCGCGCGTGGGGGTTGCCGTCCGTGCAACCTCGTGCTAGCCGTGAGGGAAGGTCCCGGCGCGTGGTGAGATGGATCGCCATGACTCCGCCCATCCCCGTGCCCGCGTCCGCGGCGTCGATCGCCGCCGCCGTCTGTGCGGGCGACGTCTCCGCACTCGAGGTCGTCGAGGCGCACCTGGACCGCATCGCCCGGCGCAACCCGGAGGTGAACGCGGTCACCGTCGTCTTCGCCGACCGGGCGCGCGCAGCCGCAGCCGACATCGACGCGGCCGTCGCCGCCGGACACGATCCCGGCCCGCTGGCGGGTGTGCCGTTCTCGGTCAAGGAGAACATCGACCTCACGTGGTCGGCGACGACCAACGGCTGGCGCGGGAACGCCGATGCGGTGCCGGCGCAGGACGCGACGATCGTGCGACGGATGCGGCGGGCAGGGGCCGTGCCGGTGGGCCGGGGCAACATGCCCGACTTCGGCATGCGGTGGGATACCGACAACGACCTGTTCGGCCGCACGCTCAACCCGTGGCGCCCCGACCGCAGCGCCGGTGGATCCAGCGGCGGCGACGCGGTCGCGGTGGCGACCGGCATGAGCAGCCTCGGGCTCGGCAATGACTTCGGCGGCTCGCTCCGCCTTCCCGCCTACGCCGCCGGGGTCGTCGGGCTGCGACCGTCGCGGGGGCGGGTGCCGCGCGCGGCCGTCCGCGGTCAGCCGGTCGCCCTCACGCTGCAGCAGTTCTCGGTCAACGGACCCTTGGCGCGCACCGTCGACGACGCCGCCCTCGCGCTGGGCGTGATGGAGGGCTGGGATGCCGACGACCCGGTGTCCGTGGCGGCGCC
>NZ_JBJDRK010000068.1:0-20928 GCF_044987405.1 Microbacterium sp. ZW T2_14
GTCCGAGACCCTCCACGGCGCGGCCGAGATCGCCGCCCGCGCCACACTCGCCGCCCGCCTGGCCGCGCACTCACAGCCGGTGCTCATCGACGGGCTGCCCGGCGTCGCCGTCGTGGAGCGCGGCCGGGTGGTCTCGCTCATGGCGTTCACGCTGGCCGAGGGACGCATCGCGCGCCTCGACGTGCTCGGCGACCTCGCCCGCATCGACGGGACGGGAGCGAGCGCCGCCGTGGCCTGACCCCGCGATGCGGGCGGGTGCTCGGCGCCCACCGGAGCCGCCACCACCTTCGGGGCCGGCTCCCCTGCATTCAGGCCGGGTCTTCTCCGAGCTGCACCGCGTATGCGGCGAGCCCGCGGCGCAGCTCGAGGTAGATGTCGCGGACGCGTGCCGGCGCGCCGGGCTCAGCACCGAGGCTCACCCCGGCCTCACCGGCGTGCTCGGTGCGGCGTGCCCATTCGTCGAACGCCAGCCGGGTGGTGGTGGCGATCGCTGCGACGAGCGCTCGGGCGGTCAGCACGTCGGTGTCCGCACCGGCGGCATCGATCGTCGCCGCGGTGAGCTGATCGGAGTGCTCGGCCTCGTTCGAGAGGGCGAGGGCCAGGAGGCTCGGCTCCGTGTGGATCAGTCGCCTCACCCGCAGCGTGCGCGCATGGTCTTCCGGTCGGGCGTCGAAGTCGGCGAACAAACGCAGCCAGCCGCCTTCGAGAGCGGCGACGACGGGTGTGCCCGCGCGGATCGCCGCGATCGTCTCACTCATGACCGTGCCGAAGCCCTCGTCGTCGACGAAGAGCGCGTGCTCCTTCGTCGGGTAGTACCGGAAGAACGTCCGTTGCGAGATCCCGGCGGCGTGGGCGATGTCGTCGACCGTGGTCGCGCCGACGCCCTTGCGCTCGAAGAGGGCGATGGCGGCGTCGGACACCTCGCGGAGCGTCTCGCGCCGCCGCCGTTCGCGCAGCCCCAGCGGCACATCCAATGGTCCAGCGGGCTCGTTCGGCGAGCCGGCGCGGGTCGAGGCATTCATGCCCAAATCGTACAGGACGCGACAAGTTGGCAGTCTCTGCCATATAGTGGAACCTTCGCCCTTTTCACGGCCCACCGCTGCGCCGTCACAGCCGTCGCCGTGCAGCCTGCCGTCGCGACCCGAAAGAAAGACCGTCGTGACCCTCGAGAAGCACCCGCCCACCCTCACTCCGATCCCCATCGCCTCGCCGGCGGCCACGCCCCGCACCGGCCCGGTGATCGCGCTGCTGGTCGCCTCGGCCTTCGTGGTGATCCTCAACGAGACGATCATGAGCGTCGCGCTGCCGAGCCTGATGGTGAGCCTGCAGATCACGGCCGCCACCGCCCAGTGGCTGACGACCGGCTACCTGCTGACCATGGCCATCGTCATTCCGCTCACCGGCTACCTGCTGCAGCGCTTCCCCCTCCGCCGCGTCTACTTCGCTGCGATGGGGCTGTTCGCGGTGGGCACGCTCATCGCCGCCCTCGCACCGGGCTTCGAGATGCTCTTGGCCGGCCGCATCGTCCAGGCCTCCGGCACCGCGATCATGATGCCGCTGCTGTTCACCACCGTGCTCACGGTCGTCGCTCCCGCACACCGCGGCCGCATGATGGGCGTCATCTCGATCGTCATCGCCGTCGCGCCGGCGATCGGCCCCACGGTGTCGGGCATCATCCTGTCGGTGCTGGACTGGCGGTGGGTGTTCTGGCTCGTCCTGCCGATCGCCGTGGTGGCGCTCATCCTGGGCGCGATCTGGGTTCGCAACATCACCGAGACGCATCGCGTGCGTTTCGACGCCCTCTCCGTCGTGCTCTCCGCGTTCGGCTTCGGCGGTCTCATCTTCGGTCTCAGCTCGATCGGCGAGGCGGCGACCGGAGACGCGCCCGTACCGGTGTGGATCCCGCTCGCCATCGGCGTCCTCGCCCTGGCGGCGTTCGTGCGGCGCCAGCTGCGGCTGCAGCGCACGGACTCCGCCCTGCTCGACCTGCGCACGTTCCGGTCCCGCTCGTTCAGCCTGGCGATCGTGCTGGTGGCGATCGTGATGGCCGCACTGTTCGGATCCCTCGTGCTCCTGCCGATGTACCTGCAGCAGGTGCTCGGCCTCGACACCCTGACGGTCGGACTCATGCTGCTGCCCGGCGGCATCCTGATGGGTGTCATCGCGCCGATCGTGGGCTCGCTGTTCGACCGCTACGGACCCACACCGCTCGTCATCCCGGGCATGGCCGTCGCCGCGGCAGCACTGTGGGGCATGACGACCTTCGACGCCGGGACCCCGATCTGGTGGATCGTCGTCGTGCAGATGGGTCTCAATCTGGGCCTCGGTTTCGTCTTCACGCCGCTGCTGACCTCCGCGCTCGGATCGCTGCCGAAGCCGCTGTACCCTCACGGCAGCGCGATCGTCTCGACGATCCAGCAGGTCGCGGGCGCGGCCGGCACCGCACTCTTCGTGACCCTGATGTCGGTGACGGCAGCCGAACAGCTGCAGCAGGGAACGGATGCCGCGGCCGCGACGGCCGCGGGCATCCACAGCGCCTTCGTGGTCGGCGCCATCGTCGCCTCGGTCGCCGTGGTGCTCTCGTGCTTCGTCCGCAAACCGGCCGAGCCCGAACCCGCACACTAGACGGGTGCGGCCGGCGGTCTGAGGACCGCCGGCCCGGTCGCGCGGGCAACCGGTGCCGCGGCGTCGCCTCAGCCCAGCAGGTCGAGCAGCCAGCGTGCACCGCGGACGGCGGCGCCGGCATTCCTCGCCCGCTCAGCCAGACCGCGATCGCTCGTGACGACCGTCACGCTCCGCCCGGCGGCGACAGCGCGCTGAGCGGTGGCGGCGATCGCGTCGTCACCCGAGGCCTCGGCCGGCACCACATCGACGCCCACGGCACCCGCCGCGGCGACGGAGCGCGCCTGCCCCTCGACGACCGCCGTCCATTCCGGGTACCAGGTGTGCTCGGGCAGTTCGAGTACCGAGGCCGGCACCCCGCGGGCAGCGAGGTCGACGATCCGCGCGACGAGCCGCGACGCGGCCCCGGCGCGGTCGTTCCACCAGCCGTCGGGGACCGACCCCATGACGTTCGCGACGTCCACGATCACGGCGGGCCGCACGTCGAGCAGGCTCCGCAGTCCCTGCCACGATGCCGCGAAACCCGGATGCAGCGGGTACCCCGTCACGTCCGCGACCGGCACCCACGCCAGCTCCCGGCTCTCCGGGTCGCTGATGATGGGCTCGAACGCCCGGACCACATCGCCGACGACGGTGGTGTAGCTCCAGTAGCCCAGGTCGAAGACGCTCAGCACGCGCGGCCGCACCGCGGCGTCGGGCACACCCGCCTCCTCGGCGGCTTCGCGCAGGGCGCCGTCGCAGGCGGACTCCCCCTCGTGACGCGCGCCGCCCGGCAGCGCCCAGGTGTCGCCGAAGTGGCTCCACGAGACGCGGTGCTGCAGCAGCACACCACGCTCGGCGTCGAGGGCGAGCAGTCCGGCGGCGCCGAAGCGTCCCCAGTAGCGTTCTCCCGTCGGCGCGACCACCCAGGCGTCGCCCGGATTGCGCGGCCCGTGCGGGCGCCGCGGCTCGCCCGGCGCGAGAGGCTCGATCGTCACTGTGCCCGCCCTTCCTTCCCTGCCAGCCTGTCACACCGCCGGGCCACCGGCCGGAGACCGGACCGGCCCCTGTCACGCGACGACTCACCGGGCTCGCGCACAGAGTCACCAGAATGGACGCCATGGACTACGACCTCGACGACGACCCGGCCCGCATCCAGCACGAGGTGGTGTGGGCATGGCTGTCGACGGATGCCTATTGGGGACGCTGGCGCACACGCTCCGACGTCGAGACGCAGATCGGCAACGCCTGGCGCGTCGTCGGGGCCTACCGGCGCGACACCGGCGAGCAGGTCGGCTTCGCCCGCGCGGTGTCGGATGGTGTGGCCTTCGCCTACCTCGCGGACGTGTTCGTCCTCGACGCCCATCGCGGCCACGGGCTCGGCAAGCGGCTGCTGCAGCTCATGATCGACGACGGCCCCGGGCGCGACCTGCGGTGGACCCTCTTCACCGGCGACGCGCACGGCCTCTACCGGCAGTTCGGCTTCGCCGAGCCGGACGAGACCGCGATGGTGCGACCGGCCTTCGCGCACCGAGCCGGCGGGTAGAGGGATGCCTCGGCCCGAGGCATCCTCCCCCACCGTCGATGCAGGAGCGGATCAGCGCTGGCGGCGCTCCCGCACCCGCATGTTGATGACGATCGGCGTGCCCTCGAAGCCGTACAGCTCGCGCAGGCGGCGCTGGATGAAGCGACGGTAGCCGGGGTCGAGGAAGCCGGTGGTGAACAGCACGAAGGTCGGCGGGCGCGTGGACGCCTGGGTACCGAACAGGATGCGCGGCTGCTTGCCGCCGCGCAGCGGGTGCGGGTGCTCGGCGATCAGCTCGGAGAGGAACGCGTTGAACTTGCCCGTCGGGATGCGCTGATCCCACGACTCGAGCGCCGTCTCGAGCGCCGGCACGAGCTTGTCGAGGTGACGCCCGGTGCGCGCCGAAATGTTGACGCGGGGCGCCCACGCGACGTGCGCCAGGTCCTGCTCGATCTCGCGCTCCAGGTACCGGCGGCGGTCCTGCCCGTCCAGGTCGTCGTCGTTGAGGCGGTCCCACTTGTTGAACGCCAGAATGAGCGCGCGACCCGACTCGAGCACGAGGTCGATGATGCGCACGTCCTGCTCACTGAGCGACTGTGTGACGTCGAGCACGACGACGGCGACCTCCGCCTTCTCCAGCGCGGCCGACGTGCGCAGCGACGCGTAGAAGTCGGCGCCCTGCTGCAGGTGCACGCGGCGGCGGATGCCGGCGGTGTCGACGAAGCGCCACAGCTTGCCGCCGAGCTCGACGATCTCGTCCACAGGGTCGCGGGTGGTGCCGGCGAGTTCGTTCACGACGACGCGCTCCTCGCCGGCCGCCTTGTTGAGCAGCGACGACTTGCCGACGTTCGGGCGCCCGAGGATCGCCACGCGGCGCGGGCCGCCGATCTCGTGCTTGGCGACCGCCGACACGTCGGGGAGCACCTTGACGATCTCGTCGAGCAGGTCGGCGACGCCGCGGCCGTGGATCGCCGAGACGGGGTACGGCTCGCCGAGGCCGAGGTTCCACAGTGCCGCGGCCTCGGGCTCCTGCCGGGCGTCGTCGATCTTGTTGGCGACGAGGAAGACGGGCTTGCCGGCCTTGCGCAGCAGGCGCACGACGTGCTCGTCGGTGGAGGTGGCGCCGACCATGGCGTCGACGACGAACATGACGACGTCCGACAGGTCGATCGCGACCTCGGCCTGCAGGGCGACGGCGCGGTCGATGCCCTTGGCATCCGGCTCCCAGCCGCCGGTGTCGACGATGGTGAACCGGCGGTCCATCCACTCGGCCTTGTAGGTGACGCGGTCGCGCGTGACGCCCGGGGTGTCCTCCACGACGGCCTCGCGGCGGCCGAGGATGCGGTTCACCAGGGCGGACTTGCCGACGTTCGGCCGGCCGACGATCGCCACGACGGGAAGGGCCGGCAGGAACTCGATGCCGTCCTCGCCGCGCACGAGGCCCTCGAGCAGCTCGGCATCCTCCTCGTCGAGGTCGTAGTCCTCGAGGCCGGCACGAAGGGCGGCCGCACGCTGATCCGCGAGGTTGTCGTCGAGCGCGGCGAGGTTCTCGGCGAGCTGGTCGCCGGCGGTGTCTTCGAACTCGTCGAAATCGCCGGCGTTGTCGGTGGAATTGTCAGCGGCCATCTCAGGCTCCTGTCTGCTGTGGGTCGACCGCGCGTGCGCCCTGGATCATCGGGGCGGACTGCGCCGCCCGGATCACACGGAGCACGGCGTCCACGGTCTGGTCGAAATCAAGGTGGGTCGAGTCGACGACCTCGACGCCGGGAGCGGCGGTGAGGAAGTCGACGACGGCCGAGTCGGAGGCGTCGCGCTGGTGGAGTGCCGCGGCGACGGCCGCGGCATCCTGCGTCGTCACCTCGGCGCTGCGACGGGCCGCGCGCACCTCAGGTGCCGCGGTGAGGAGGATGCGCACCGGGGCATCGGGGGCGACGACGGTCGTGATGTCACGGCCCTCGACGATCACACCGGGGCGGCCGGAGCCGGCCACGAGACCGCGGAACAGCCGGTTCACCGATTCGCGCACGGCCGGAACGCGCGCGACGCCGCTGACGGCGTCCGAGACGCGCGGCTCGCGGATCGCGTCGGTCACGTCGGCTGCCCCGACCCGCACCCAGTACGCATCGGGATCGAGCGAGATCGCATACTCGAAGTCGCCGGCGACGTCCAGAACGGATGCCGCGTCGGACGTGTCGATGCCGTGCTCGAGGGCGTGCCAGGCCAGCGCCCGGTACGCCGCGCCGGTGTCGAGGTAGCCGTAGCCGAGTCGGCGGGCGACCTGCTTCGAGACGCTCGACTTGCCGCTGCCCGCAGGCCCGTCGATGGCGACGACGAACACCGCATCGGCGGCCGCGGCGGCCGCGGGGGTGGTCGAGGGGTCAGTCATTGGTGCTGCTCGCAATCTTCCAGCCGCGCGACTCGAGACCGTCGACGGCCCGGCGCACCGCGCTCGGGACGACGCTGATCTCGGCGAGGCCGAACTGGGCGCCCGGCGAATGCTCGAGCCGGAGGTCTTCCACGTTGACGTCGAGTTCGCCGAGCTCGCCGAAGAGGCGGCCCAGCTGCCCGGGGGTGTCATCGACCATGACGACCACCTGCTCGAAGCGGCGGTTCTGGCCGTGCTTGCCGGGCAGGCGCTCGACGCCGTCGTTGCCGCGGCGGATCGTGTCGGCGACCGCGCGCCGCGAGCCGGGAGCGTCGGGCGCGCGCAGTGCATCGGCGACGGCGGTCAGGTCGGAGGCCAGCAGGTCGAGCACGTCCACGACCGGTGCGGCGTTCGCGCCGAGGATCTGCACCCACAGTTCGGGAGCGGATGCCGCGATGCGCGTCGTGTCGCGCACGCCCTGGCCGGCGAGGCGCAGCGACCCGTCGGGCGCGTCGACGAAGCGGCCGGCCAGAAGGCTCGCCACCAGCTGGGGTACGTGCGAGACGAGTGCGACGGCACGGTCGTGGTCTTCGGGAGTCATCTCCAGCGGCGTCGCACCGAGGTCGAGCGCCAGGCCCTCGACGAGCGCGAGGTCGGCGGACGGGGTCTCCTCGTCGCGGCAGACGACCCACGGCCGCCCGACGAAGATGTCGGCGCGCGCCGAGATCGCTCCCCCGCGCTCGCGTCCCGCCAGCGGGTGAGAGCCGATGTAGTGGGTGAGGTCGACACCACGCTCGCGCAGGGCGCGGAGCGGCTCGAGCTTGACGCTCGCGACATCCGTCACGACCGCGCGCGGAAAGCGGGCGAGCTCGCGCTGGATGACGTCGGCGGTCACGTCCGGCGGCACGGCGACGACGACCAGTGTCGGGTCGTCGGACTCCGCGGCCTGGCGGCCGGCGCCGTAGTCCACGGCGAGGCGCAGCTGCGACGGCGACGTGTCGTCGAGGGCGACATCGACACCCCGTGCGGTCAGGGCATGACCGATGCTGGCGCCGAGGAGACCTGCGCCGACGATCCGCACCGTGCCCTGCACGCGCGGGGCGAGCGCAGCCTCACCGGCGCGCTCGCGCGCCGAGGTCGGCCTCGTGTCGGTCACTTGCGTCTCCTGTTCGCCCCACAGAGAGGCATCTTCACTCCGCAGACGGATCGCCATCGCGGGTATCGGGCGCGTCCTCCGCCGGCGTGGAAGAAGTCGCACTGCGCGCGAGAGTCAGCAGAGCGCCCCGCTCCACTTTAGTCAACTCGCGGGCGCGCCCGGCTGGCAGGGTTCCCAGGTGGAGCGGCCCGAACTGCCGGCGCACGAGTTCGACGACCGGATGCCCGACCGCCGCCATCATGCGGCGCACGATGCGGTTGCGCCCCGAGTGGAGGGTGAGCTCGACGAGCGACTCCTCACGTCCGGTCGCTGAGCCTGTCGAAGCGGACAGCAGCCGGGCCTTGTCGGCCGCGATCGGGCCGTCCTCGAGGTCGACGCCGCGCACCAGCTTCTGGATGGTCTGCGGCGTGACGCGGCCATCAACCTTGGCGATGTAGACCTTGGTCACGCCGAACGACGGATGAGCGAGCACATGCGCGAGCTCGCCGTCATTGGTGAGCACGAGCAGGCCGCTGGTCTCGGCATCCAATCGCCCCACGTTGTAGAGCCGCTCGTCCCAGTCCTTCGTGAACCGACGCAGGTCGGGCCGGCCCCGGTCGTCCTTCATCGAGCTCACGACGCCGGTCGGCTTGTTGAGCATGACGTAGCGCTTGGACTGGTCGAGTTGCACGGCGGTGCCGTCGACGTCGACGAGGTCGTTCTCCGGATCGATGCGCGAGCCGAGCTCCGTCACGACCTCGCCGTTGACGCGGACGCGGCCGGCCACGATGAGATCCTCCGCCACCCGGCGCGACGCGACCCCGGCGTTCGCGAGCACCTTCTGCAGGCGCACGCCGTCGGTGGATTGCGCGCCCCATCCCTGTGGTGCTCCGTCGTTCATCGCCGTATCCCTTCGTCCATGGTGCCGCCGGCTTCGTCCGCCCTCGACACCTCGTCCGCCCTCGACACCTCGTCCACGCCGTCCAGCAGCGGCGAGATGTGGGGCAGCTCGTCCAGTGAGTTGATGCCGAGGTGCACGAGCAGCGCGTCGGTCGTGCCGTAGTTGATCGCGCCGGTCTCCGCGTCTGCGAACAGCTCGGTGACGAGGCCGCGTGCGAGCAGCGTGCGCACGACGGAATCCACATTCACCGCGCGGATCGACGCCACCTGACTGCGCGTCACCGGCTGCTTGTAGGCGATGACCGCCAGCGTCTCGAGCGCCGCCTGCGACAGTCGCGACGGCGCCTGTCCGCCGACGAACTCGCTGACGAGGTCGTCGAGCTCCTCACGGACGTACAGGCGCCAGCCGCCGCCGACCTCGCGCAGCTCGAAGCCGCGCACCGGGCCGCCGGACTTGCCGTCGTAATCGTCGACGAGCGTCTCGATCGCCTGCCGCACCGCCGGCACGGGCGCGCCGACGGCGGCCGCCAGGCTCACCAGGCTCTGCGGCTCCTCGACGATCAGCAGGATCGCCTCGAGCCGCCGCGCGACATCCGTGGTGGTCACAGCGGGGTGGGCACCCGCGGTAGCTGAAGTGGTCGAAGCATCATCGGTCATAGTCGGCCCCCAACGTGGCGAGGTTCTCGTCGCTCCAGCGCTGCGCGCTCCAGCGGAGGGTCAATTCGCCGAGCGGCTCGAGCTGCTCGAACGACAGGGCGGCGTGGCGATACAGCTCGAGCACCGAGAGGAAGCGCGCGACAACGACACCCGGTTGCCCGACCCCCGCGATCAGCTCGCGGAACGTCAGGGATCCGGCATCCCGCAGCAGCGTCACCACGATCGCGGCCTGCTCGCGGATGCTGATCAGCGGCGCGTGCAGATGATCGAATCCGATCCGGGGAATCTCCTTGGGCGTCATCGCGAGCAGCGCGAGAGCGGCGAAATCGTCGGGGCTCAGCGACCACACGAGCTCGGGCACGGCCTGCCGATACTTCTCGTCGAGGCGCACCGACCGCGTGTGCCGCACGCTCTCGCGGCGCAGGCACCGCTCGAACCACGTGGACACCTCTTTGAACGCGCGGTACTGCAGCAGCCGCGCGAAGAGCAGGTCGCGCGCCTCCAGCAGCGCGACGGACTCGGCGTCGACGAGCTCGCCCTGAGGCAGCAGGCCGGCCACCTTCATGTCGAGCAGCGTCGCGGCGACGACGAGGAACTCGGATGCCTCGTCCAGATCTTCGTCGGGACCCAGCTCGCGCAGATACGCGATGAACTCGTTGGTCACGAGCGACAGTGAGACCTCGGTGATGTCCAGCTCGTGCTTGGAGATGAGGGTCAGCAGCAGGTCGAACGGACCGTCGAAGTTCGCCAGGGCGACGCGGAACCCCGGCTCCGTGGGAGATCCCGCGCCGGTCGCAAAGTCCTCGCCGGTCGCAGAGCCCGCAACCGCCGCAGAGCCCGTAACCGCCGCAGAGGCCGGAACGGTCCCTGAGCTTGTCGAAGGGTCAGGCGACAGCGCCACGGGCGACCAGCTCCCGTGCCAGCCGCAGGTAGGCCTGCGCGGCAGCGTGCTCCGGCGCGAATTCGGTGATCGGCATGCCCGAGACGGAGGCATCCGGGAACTTGACGGTGCGGCCGATGACCGTCTCGAGGACGTCGTCGCCGAACGCGTCCACCACGCGCTCGAGCACCTCACGCGAGTGCAGGGTGCGCGCGTCGTACATCGTCGCGAGCACCCCGTCGAGCGTGATCGTCGGGTTCAGACGGTCGCGCACCTTGTCGATCGTCTCGATCAGCATCGCGACACCGCGCAGGGCGAAGAACTCGCACTCGAGCGGGATGACCACGCCATGACTGGCGGTGAGGGCGTTGACGGTCAGCAGACCCAGGGAGGGCTGGCAGTCGATGAGCACGACGTCGTAGTCGGCGGACACCTTGCGCAGCGCACGGGAGAGCGTCTGCTCGCGGGCGACCTCGTTGACGAGGTGCACTTCGGCGGCCGACAGGTCGATGTTCGCCGGGATGACGTCGAGGTTCGGGACGCGCGAGTGGACCACGACCTCGTGGGGGTCGCGCTTGCTGTCCAGCAACAGGTCGTAGATCGTCGGGATCTCATGCGTCTGGATGCCGAGGCCCGCCGACAGCGCGCCCTGCGGGTCGAAGTCGACCGCGAGCACCTTGCGGCCATAGCCCGCGAGCGCGGCGGCGAGGTTGATGGTGGTGGTCGTCTTGCCGACGCCGCCCTTCTGGTTGCAGAGGGCGATGATGCGAGCAGGGCCGTGACCGTCGAGCTTCGGTGGAGTGGGGAAGCCGTGGTACGGACGACCGGTCGGCCCGATGGGAACCTCGGACTCCGAGGCCTTCCCCGATCTGGTCTTCGCCGTGCTGTCAGCCACCGTGCTCCCGCTTCCTCGTGCTCGCTCGATCCTAGTGGGCCGTCCGCGAAATCCTTCAGCAAAGCGCCGCGTCACCGGGGATGAGCGCTCTCTTCCCCGGGTCGACGGTTACCGTGCGCGGGGGTGCGACGTCGCGTACACGTCCCGCAGCGCGTCCACCGACACGTAGGTGTAGATCTGCGTGGTCGCCACCGAGGCATGCCCGAGCAGCTCCTGCACGACGCGCACGTCCGCGCCGCCCTGCAGCAGATGAGTGGCGAACGAGTGACGCAGGGTGTGCGGCGACACGTGCGCGGTGAGGTGGGCGCGCTCCGCCGCGGACTGGATGATCAGCCACGCGCTCTGGCGCGACAGCGGTGCCCCCCGCGCGCCGAGGAACAGCTTGGGGGTCGCACGGCCCCGCAACGAGAGCTCCGGACGGGCACGCGTGAGGTAGGCGTCGACGGCGGCGCGGGCGTATGAGCCGACCGGCACGATCCGCTCCTTCGATCCCTTGCCGCGCACACGCAGCACGTCGCCGTGCGACACGTCGTCGACGTCGAGCTGCACGATCTCCGACACCCGGGCGCCGGTCGCGTACAGCAGCTCGAGGAGCGCACGATCCCGCGTGCCGACCAGGTCACCCTGCGCCGCGGCAGCCGTGCCATCCGCATCGGCGTCGGTCGACGGCGCCGGGCCGGCGGCATCCAGCAGCTGCTCGACCTGCTCGATCGTGAGCGCCTTCGGCAGCCGCCGCGGCTGCTTCGGCGGACGCAGGTTCGACGACGGATCGGCCGGCTCGATGCCCTCCCGCGCGAGGAAGCGGTGCAGTCCCCGTACCGATGACTGCAGACGGGCGAGCGACGACGCAGCGATCGGGGGCCGCCCGGCGGCCCGGTCGGCGATGAAGCTGGCGAGGGTCACCGCGGTGACTTCGGCCGTGTCCTCGATGCCCTGCTCGCGCAGCCACCCTGCATAGCCGGAGAGATCGCGACGGTACGCGGCGACCGTGTTCTCAGACAGACCGCGCTCGATCGCGACGTGCCGCAGGTACGCGTCCACCGCACGGTCGACCTTCACCTCAGGCGACCTCCATCTCAGGTGACCGGCCCCTCCCCCGCACCGTCCGTCCGAAGACGCTCCGCCGCGGCCAGCACACCGACCGCAAGGATGCCGTTGCGCAGCCGGCCCGCGAAGATGCCGGCCACGGCGTCGGCGATCGGCACCCATTCGAGGCGGATGTCGGCCTCTTCGTCCTCCCGCGCATGCACGTCGTCCGCCGGCGTCAGACCTCGGGCGAGGAACAGGTGCACGATCTCGTCGTTTCCGCCCGGTGTGGTGAAGATGCTCACGAGCGGCTCCCACGAGGAGGCGACGAGGTCGACCTCCTCGGCCAGCTCGCGCTGGGCCGTCTCGAGCGGCGACTCCCCCTCGATGTCGAGCAGGCCCGCCGGGATCTCCCAGTCGCGGAGCCGGATCGGATGCCGGTACTGCTGGATCAGCAGCACCCTTCCGTCCTCGTCCACCGCGACGACGGCCGCGGCGCCGGGATGATCGACGTACTGGCGCACGATCTGCCCGTCGCCGTACGCGACGGTGTCGCTGCGGACGTCCCACACCCGTCCTTCGTAGACCAGCTCGCTGTCGACGATGGCTGCATCGACGGGCTCGTCCGCGAGCAGCGACGGCGTCGGCGCGGCCGGAGCGCCGGGCTGCGGCATCCGCTCGTCCGTCACGTCACCGCCCCGCGAGCTCATCGAACGGCTCCACCTCGAACAGCTCGCTCGCGCGGTGGCGCTCGAGCGCCGCGCCGACCAGCCCGCGGAACAGCGGGTTGGCGTCCGTGGGGCGCGAGCGCAGCTCGGGGTGCGCCTGGGTCGCGATGTAGTACGGGTGGACGTCACGCGGAAGCTCGACGTACTCGACGAGGTCGAGGTCGGGGTTGATACCCGAGAACACGAGCCCGGCCTCCGCGATCCGGTCGCGGTACCGGTTGTTCACCTCGTAGCGGTGGCGGTGGCGCTCCGAGGCGCGGGTGGAGCCGTACACCTCCGCGGCGATCGAGCCCTCCGCCAGCTCCGCCGGGTAGAGACCGAGCCGCATGGTGCCGCCGAGGTCGCCGTGATCGAGGATGTCGACCTGCTCCTCCATCGTCGCGATGACGGGGTGCTCGGTGTCGGGGTCGAATTCGCTCGAGGACGCGTCCGCGATGCCGGCGACGTGACGCGCGTACTCGATGACGATGCACTGCAGGCCCAGGCAGATACCGAGCGTCGGGATGCCCTGCTCGCGCGCGAACTTCAGCGCGCCGATCTTGCCTTCGATGCCGCGGATGCCGAAACCGCCGGGGATCACGATGCCGTCGAGCGGCGCCAGCGCCTTGGCCGCCCCCTCCGGCGTCTCGCACTCGTCGGACGGGATCCACCGGATGTTGACGTGCGTCTCCTGTGCGAACCCGCCCGCCTTCAGCGCCTCGGTCACCGAGAGGTAGGCGTCCGGCAGGTCGATGTACTTGCCGACCAGGCCGATCGTGACCTCGTGCTTGGGGTTGTGAACGGCGCTCAGCACGCGCTGCCAGCGCGACCAGTCGACGTCGGCCGCCTTGGACAGCCCGAGCGTGCGGACGATGTACTCGTCGAGACCCTGCTCGTTCAGCATCGAGGGGATGTCGTAGATGCTCGGCACGTCCACCGCGTTCACGACCGCGCCCTCGTCGACGTCGCACATCAGGGCGATCTTGCGCTTGTTGGACTCGGTGACCGGGCGGTCGCTGCGCAGCACGAGCGCGTCGGGCTGGATGCCGATGGAGCGCAGCGTCGCAACCGAGTGCTGCGTGGGCTTGGTCTTCTGCTCGCCCGACGCGCCCATGAACGGCACGAGCGACACGTGCACGAAGAAGACGTTGTTGCGGCCCAGCTCATGGCGGATCTGGCGGGCCGACTCGATGAAGGGCTGCGACTCGATGTCGCCGACCGTGCCGCCGATCTCGGTGATGATGACGTCAGGCTTCGGTGTCGCGTCGGCCTGCAGGCGCATGCGCCGCTTGATCTCATCGGTGATGTGCGGGATCACCTGCACCGTGTCGCCGAGGTACTCGCCGCGGCGCTCCTTGGCGATCACCTGCGAGTAGATCTGGCCCGTCGTGACGTTGGCGGCCTGGCTCAGCTCGATGTCGAGGAAGCGCTCGTAGTGGCCGATGTCCAGATCGGTCTCGGCGCCGTCGTCGGTCACGAACACCTCGCCGTGCTGGAACGGGTTCATCGTGCCCGGATCCACGTTCAGATAGGGATCGAGCTTCTGCATCACCACGTGCAGACCGCGCGCCGTGAGGAGGTTCCCGAGGCTCGCGGCGGTGAGGCCCTTCCCCAATGAGGAAACGACACCACCTGTCACGAAGATGTGCTTGGTGGTGTCGTTCGAAGTGTCGCCGCGGGAAGAACCAGAAGTCTGCATCACGGGCTTTTATCCTATCAGGCGGTTTTTTCGATGAGCTCCGCAGAAGCTGAGGACACGCGGAGGCGGGCGCCGAATCTCAGTCGGCTTCGGTGCGAAGGCCCAGCAGTTCGCGGGCGTGCGTGAGCGCGGCATCCGAATCGGGCATGCCCGACAGCAGGCGGGCCATCTCGGCTTCGCGGTCGGCCCCGTCCAGGCGACGGACATCGGATGCCGTCACAGAGCCGTCGTTCGCTTTCACGACGGTCAGATGGTTGGCGGCGAATGCTGCGACCTGAGCGAGGTGGGTGACCGCGATCACCTGCGAGGACTCCGACAGACGTGCGAGGCGCCGGCCGACCTCGATCGCCGCGGCGCCGCCGATCCCGGCGTCCACCTCGTCGAAGACGAACGTCGGCACCGGGTCCACGGCGGCGATCACCACCTCGATCGCGAGCATGACGCGGCTCAGCTCTCCGCCGCTGGCCCCGCGCGAGACGGCGCGCGGCTCCGCGCCCGGGTGCGGCGCGAGCAGGATCGCGACGTCGTCGCGGCCCGAGGCCGTCTCCGCGCCCAGAGTGACAGCCACCTCGAGGCGGGCATCCGGCATCGCCAGAGCATGCAGCTCGGTCGTCACGGCGGAGCCCAGCCGTGCGGCGGCCTCGGTCCTCGCCGCGGTGAGCACGGCGGCGGTCTCGTCGAGAGCGGCGGCCGCGGCACCCCGCTCCTCCGTGAGCCGCTCGATCCGGTCGGAGTCGTCGTCGAGCTCAGCCAGGCGCGACGAGCCGGTGTCGAGCAGGTCGATCGCGGCATCGAGGGTGCCGTGGGCGCGCACGAGCCCGGCCAGCACCGCGCGCCGCTCCTCGACGGCCGCGAGCTCATGCGGCCCCGACTCGTCGAGGTCGGCGAGATAGCCGGCGAGGGCTGCGGCAACGTCGGCGACGCGATAGCCGAGGTCGGCGAGCTGTCCGGCGAGCTCCTCGAGCACCGGATCGTGGACGCGTTCGAGCACACGGCGGGATTCGGCCAGGAGCGTGGCGGCGTCGGGCTCGTCGCCTTCGCCCGACAGGCCGTCGTGAGCGGTCGCAGCGGCGACCCGCAGCTCTTCGGCGTTCGCCAGCCGCTCCGCGCGGGCGGCGAGCTCGGCGTCCTCACCCGGTTGCGGGGCGGCCTGCTCGATCTCTGCCAGCTGTGCCCGCAGCTCTTCCGCCTCGCGGGCGCGGATGTCACGCGCGTCGGTGAGCTGCGACAGCTCGCGGTCGATCGCGCGCCAGTGCTCGAACGCGCGCCGGTACGCATCGCGCGCGGTGTGGACGGCCTCGCCGCCGAACCTGTCGAGCGCGTCGCGCTGGGCGGCCGCCGAGCGCAGACGCAGCTGGTCGGACTGGCCGTGCACCACCACGAGCTCGTCGGCGAGGTCGGCGAGCACCCCGGCCGGAGCGGTGCGCCCGCCGACGGAAGCCCGGCCGCGCCCCTCGCTCGAGATGGAGCGGCCGATGTAGAGCTCGGCGCGGCCGTCGCCGATCGGCTCGACGTCGCCGCCCGCCTCGCGCACGCGCGCGGCGACGGGCCCGTCCTCGGGCACGATCCACACGCCGTCCACGGTGGCCTGCGAAGCGCCGGCGCGGACGGCGCCGGAGTCGGCCCGCTGGCCGAGCAGCAGCCCCAGCCCTGTGACGACCATCGTCTTGCCCGCGCCGGTCTCCCCCGTGATCGCCGTGAAACCGGCGCCGATGGGCAGCGTCGCCTCGGCGATGACTCCGAGGTCGCGCAGGCGCATCTCCTCGATCACGGCGCCACCTCGGATGCGACGGGCAGCATGCCGGTGATCGCCGCGGGCCCACGCCAGCCTTCGACGGGCAGCCGGAACTTGCGCACGAGCCGATCCGTGAACTGCGCCGGATGCAGGCGCGCCAGGCGCACCGGGCGATCGGAGCGACGCACCACGACGCGTGCGCCGGGCGGCAGGTCGTGCGAGCGGCGGCCGTCGCACCACAGGATGCCGGTGCCGTTGGTGCGCTCGAGCACCTCGATCGCCACCGAGTGCTCCGGACCGACGACGAGCGGCTTGGCGAACAGCGCGTGCGCAGAGAGCGGCACCACGGCGATCGCCTCGACGGTCGGCCAGATGACCGGGCCGCCTGCGGAGAAGTTGTAGGCGGTCGACCCGGTGGGCGTCGACACGACCATGCCGTCGCAGCCGAACGTCGAGAGCGGTCGCCCGTCGATCTCGACCACGACCTCGAGCATCCGCTCGCGACTGGCCTTCTCGACCGTCGCCTCGTTGAGCGCCCACGTCTCGTAGATCACCGAGTCGGCGGTGTCCTTCACGCGCACCTGCAGCGCCATGCGCTCCTCGACCTCGTACTCCCGGGCGATGACGCGACGGACTGCCTCGTCCATGTCGTCGCGCTCGGTCTCGGCGAGGAAGCCGACGTGGCCCATGTTGATGCCCAGCACGGGCGCACGCCCGTCGCGCACCAGCTCCGCCGCGCGCAGGATGGTGCCGTCGCCGCCCAGCACGATCGCCAGCTCGACCTCGCCGACCGGCACATCGCGTCCGAGCAGCGCCACATCGCCGAGCGTGGAGCCCGCCGCCAGCAGTTCCTCCGCGTCGTCCGGCGCGAACACCGGACGTGCACCCGCCTCGCGCAGTGCGTCGACGACCCGCTCGGCAGCGGTCACCGTCTCGGCACGATGTGCGTGCGCGACCACCAGGATGCTGCGTTCGGACTGCGCCGGAGTCGGCGCATGCGCATGCGCCGGCGTGTCGTGCGGTGCGTCGGCGTTGTTCATCGGCTCCCCGCCAGTCGGTTCACAGTGCCTGACCATTCTGTCGGATTGCTTCCCCGCCCCGGCGCGAGGTGGGCGATGAACTCGGAATTGCCGTGCGTGCCCGCGATCGGGGAGGAGACGATGCCGCACGTGCCGAGCCCCGCGTCCCAGGCGGACCACAGCACCCGCGCCACCGCATCGGCGCGCAGCACGGGATTGGTCACGAGGCCGCCTTTGACCGCCGTGCGACCCACTTCGAACTGCGGCTTGATGAGAAGCACGAGATCCGCATCGGATGCCGCCACCGCCGTGGCGGCCGGCAGCACGTGGGCGAGCGAGATGAACGAGAGGTCGCCCGTGATGACGGACGGCGCGGCAGCCACGCCGCTCGCCTCGGCGAGCGAGTCGGGCGTCATGTAGCGGACGTTGAAGCCCTCGATCGCGACGACCCCGGAGTCGTCGGCCACGGATGCCGCGAGCTGCCCGTGGCCGACGTCCACTGCGATCACGGGCTCGGCGCCGCGCTCTCGGAGCACCTGCGTGAACCCGCCGGTGGAAGCCCCCATGTCGAGAGCCACACGGCCGCGGACGTCGACGTCGAAGGCGTCCAGTCCGGCGATGAGTTTGTGCGCTGCCCGGCTGACGTAGTGATCCGCGCCGGCCACCTCGATGAGGCTGTCGTCCCCCACCGGGGTCGAGGCCTTCACCACGGGGCGGCCGTCGACGCTCACGAGCCCGTCCGCGATCAGTGTCGCGGCGTGCGTGCGGGAGCGTGCCAGACCCCGGGCGGCGAGAGCCGCGTCCAGCCGGCTCGTCATGACGAGGAGCCGGGGGTCGCCTCGAGGCGGCGGGCGAGCGTGTCGTGCAGGGCGTCGTAGGCCTCGGCGCGCGTGGCCAGCGGCTGCGCCTCGATCACCTCGAGGGTAGACAGGAGGTCGCCGGTCTGGTCGTCACGCGGGCTGGCCTGATCCATTCCCCCAGAATACGGGGGCACCGCGACAGCCGACCGGATTCGACGCGGCCGGGATCAGCAGGCGAGCATCAGGGCCGGTGGAACGGGTCGGCGTACAGCCGCTCGGGCACGCGGAACCCGAAGATCGCACGCCCGCTCGACCAGATCACCGCGGCGCCTGCTCGCACGAGATCGATGGGTCGGTCGCCCTCGCTCAGGATGCGGATGTCGGCACCGTCGATCGCCACGCGCGCGTCGCGCACCGTCGCAACGCCGTCCTTGACCTGCACGTCAGGGTACGGCTCGTGCAGCTCGCGAAGGTCGCCGAGGATGTAGGTGGGACGCGAATCCTCGGGGGCGGCCAGCACGTGCTTGGGCCGGTCGACGCCCGTGAGCACGAGCGCGGATGGGATGCCGGCGCGGTTCGCGCCGAGGATGTCGGTGTCCAGGCGATCACCGAGGAAGAGCGGATGCGTCGCCCCGAACCGTGCGACAGCCTCCTGGAAGATGGGCGTCTCGGGCTTGCCGGCCACAGTCGCCAGCCGGCCGACCGCCGTGTGCACTGCCGAGACCAGGGTGCCGTTGCCCGGAGCGAGCCCGCGGGACTGCGGAATGGTCCAGTCGGTGTTGGTGGCGACCCAGGGGATGCCACCGTCCTCCTCGGGCGTGTGGAGGGCGAACGCCGCCTCGGCGAGCTGGGTCCATCCGACCTCGGGCGCGAACCCCTGTACGACGGCCGCCGGGGCGTCGTCGGCACTTCGCGTGACGACGAAGCCCGCCTTCTCGACCTCGACGACGAGCCCGTCGCCGCCGACGACGAGTACCGTCGAACCGGGTGCGATCCTCTCAGCGAGCAGCCGCATCGCGGCCTGCGGGCTGGTCACGACATCCCGCGGGGCGGTCTGCAGCCCAAGCTCGGTCAGGTGCGCCGCGACCGACGCGTCGGTGCGCGCCGCGTTGTTCGTGATGTAGGCGAGCGATCTGCCGTCCCGGGCGCGATTCAGGCTCTCGACCGCATACGGCAGCGCTCCGGCGCCGGCGTACACGACCCCGTCGAGATCGGCGAGCACCACATCGACCCCGTCGAGCGGGGCGGGCGTCGCCGCCCGCCTGCCGAAGAGCGCCATCAGCGCCCGGCCTCGTCGATCCCTGCGTCCGCCTCCGCATCCGCGCTTGCGTCCGCTTCGGGCTGCGGCTCATCGACGCCGGCCTCCTCGAGGATCTCGGCGACCTCATCGGCGACCGAGAACTCCTCCTGGAGGCTCAGCTCAGGCTCGGCTGCGGCGTCCACCACGTCCTCGGCGTCGGCGACGTCTTCAGCGTCGGCCACGTCTTCGGCGTCCGCGACGCCTTCAGCGTCTACCTCGTCCTCGGCGTCCGCGACGTCTTCGGCGTCCACCACATCCTCGGCGTCCGCGACGTCTTCGACGTCGGCTGAGTCATCCTCGTCCTCGGGATCATCGTGATCCTCGACCTCGTCGGAGAATTCGTCCTCGTCGTCCTCTTCGAGGACTTCCTCGACGAGCACCGTCTCGAGATCCCCGAGTCCGGATGCCGCGTCGATGGCGTCTCCGGCGACGATGGCGCGGCGCTGCCACTGGACGGCTTCCTCGGTGCGTCCAAGCTCCTCGAGGACGGCGGCTCGCGCGGCGAACAGTCCCGGGCTCCATTCGAAGGCGCGGTCGGGGTCGAGCTCGGGGATGTCGAGTTCCTGGAGAGCACGCTCCGGCTCGCCGAGATCGAGGCGCGCACCCGACATCGCGATGGCCAGCTCGACGCGGACGGGCGTGTCCAACGTGGCGCGGTCGACGGACCGACCGACCTCCAGAGCACGGTCGGAACGGCCGACGCCCCGCTCACTGTCGACCATGAGGGCGATCTGGTCGTCTCGACCCGAGATGCGCCGATAGGTGCGCAGCTCGCGCAGCGCGAGCGCGAAGTCGCCGATCGCATAGGCAGTGATCGCGAGCGTCTCCCGCACCACCGCGATGCGCCCCGCCCGACGTGACGCCGACAGCGCATGCTGGTGAGCCAGTGCGGGATCCTCGTCGATGAGCTCCGACGCCATCGCCAGGTGGCGCGCGACCTCGTCGGCGTTCTCCTTGCTCAGCGTCTTCAGCTCGTTCCGCGCGGCCGCCGGCAGGTCGCGCGCGGTGACCTCATCGGGGATGAAGGGATCATCGTGCCGCGGGCGGATCGCGCGGATCTCGCCCTCGCGCACCTCACGATCGGGACGGTTCGCCCCGCCACGCGTCGGGCGGGCGCTGCGCTCGTACGGCTTCCGGTCGCCATCGCGCGGCGCGTAGGAACGCTCACCGTCCCGGGGTGCGTAGCTGCGGTCGCCGTCACGCCTCTGGTAGGGCTTGCGGTCCCCGCCATCGCGAGGCGTGTAGGGACGGTCGCCTTCGCGCTTCTGGTACGGCTTCCGGTCGCCGCCTTCACGCGGGGTGTAGGGCTTGCGGTCACCGTCGCGCGGTGCGTAGGAACGGTCGCCGTCACGCTTCTGGTACGGCTTCCGATCGCCACCTTCACGCGGGGTGTAGGGCTTGCGGTCCCCGCCATCGCGCGGGGTGTAGGGCTTGCGGTCCCCGTCGCGAGGTGCATAGGAACGGTCGCCGTCACGCTTCTGGTACGGCTTCCGATCGCCACCTTCACGCGGGGTGTAGGGCTTGCGGTCCCCGCCATCGCGCGGGGTGTAGGGCTTACGGTCCCCGTCGCGAGGTGCATAGGAACGGTCGCCGTCACGCTTCTGGTACGGCTTCCGATCGCCACCTTCACGCGGGGTGTAGGGCTTGCGGTCCCCGCCATCGCGCGGGGTGTACGGCTTACGGT
>NZ_JBJDRK010000069.1:0-19721 GCF_044987405.1 Microbacterium sp. ZW T2_14
AGAGGTGTAGAATAGACAGGTGCGAGCGCGGCGGGCGTTGCGGGCGTTGACGGCCGGGGGTGCGATGGGTCATCCTGGCCGCAGTGATCACGGTGGGAGCGCTCCCACGGACCGACCGGCGCTGATGCCGGCCAGGCTGCCGTTCCTGCCGTGCCGCTCCCCGGGCGACGACGCCCGGCGGTCGATGACGACCCAGGAGAATCCGATGACTCATCTCCCCGACCGACTCCACCCCCGCTCTCGCGGCCGCACCTGGGCTCTGGGCGCCGCGGCCGCGCTCGCGATCGGCCTGGCCGTCCCCTGGGGTTCGAGCGCCGCCGGCGCGGAGGAACCCGACGCGGGTCCGGGGCTCGCCGGCTCAGAGCTCTACGTCGACCCGTGGAGCACCACGCTCGAGGCAGCGCAGTCGCTGACCGGGCAGGCGCGGGACGACGCGCAGCTGCTGGGGTCGATCCCCTCCGCCGACTGGTTCACCTCGGGCACACCGGCCGAGGTCGAGGCCGCGGTGGACGACATCGTCACGGCCGCGGCTGCGCAGGGCCGGATGCCGGTGCTCGTGGCCTACAACCTGCCGTTCCGCGACTGCGCCCAGTACTCGGCGGGAGGAGCGGCCGACACCGCGGCGTACACGGCCTGGATCGACGGGTTCGCGGCCGGCATCGGCGACCGCGCGGCCACCGTGATCCTCGAGCCCGACGGCCTCGGCATCATCCCCCACTACGTGACCCTCACGGGCGAGCACGAATGGTGCCAGCCGGCCGAGGTGCCCGCCGAGACCGCCGCGAGCGATCGCTTCGCTCAGCTGAACCACGCGGTCGATGCGATCGGCGCGCTGCCGGCGGCATCCGTCTACCTGGATGGAACTAGCTCGGCGTGGCTGAACGTCGGCGAGATCTCGGACCGTCTGATCAAGGCCGGCGTGCAGCGCGCGGACGGGTTCTTCCTCAACGCGTCGAACTACCAGTTCACCGCGAACAACACCGCCTTCGGCACCTGGATCTCGCAGTGCCTCGCCTACGTCACCGAGGTGACCCCGGGTGACTTCGGCTCCTGCGGAAACCAGTACTGGAACGGCGGCCCGGCGACCGACTGGCAGGGCGTGGGCATGTCGCCGTACGGCGAATGGACCGCGGATGCCGCCGACCCGGCGCTGAACACGAGCGGCGTCGATTCGCGCTACGCGGCGATCCTGGGTGGCGTCGAGGCCGACACGCATTTCGTCATCGACACCAGCCGCAACGGCATCGGACCCTGGAACCACGAAGGCCGCTACGGCGACACCCACGAGGACTGGTGCAACCCGCCGGACCGCGGCCTGGGCGCCCGTCCCGACACCACGACGGGGGCAGCCCTCGTCGACGCGTACCTGTGGATCAAGGTTCCCGGCGAGTCCGACGGCAAGTGCTACCGGGGAACGGCTGGCCCGCTCGACCCGGAGCGCGGCATGGAGGACCCGGCGGCCGGACAGTGGTTCGCCGAGCAGGCGCGCGAGCTCATCGCTCTCGCGAACCCGCCGATCGCCCCGCTGGACTGCCACGTGGCCTGGGCCGCCGACGGCGACGAGGACGGGTTCTCGGCGACCATCCGCCTCTCGGGCGTGGTGCCCGACCGCTGGACGCTCGCGTTCGCCGTGCCGGACGGGCAGACGGTGACCAAGGCGACGCGCGCCGCGGTCGTGCAGACCGACGGCGTCGTGACCGTCACCGGCGCGACCAAGAAGGCGGGCAAGGCTCCCGACACGGTGATCCATGCGACCGGCACGGCGAGCACGCCGTGGCAGTTCCTTCTCGACGGACGCGCCTGCACGTCGTAGCGGTGGTCGCAAGGACCTCGTGAAGAGGCGGCGGTGACGGATGCCTCGGCCCGTCGTCGCCGCCTCTTATCAGTCGGGCAGGCGCCGCGTCCAGACCCCGGCCGTTTCGGGGTCGCGGACCCGCGCGTGGATAGGCTGACCGGCGCCGCGGCACCCGCCCCGGCATCCCTCGCGAAAGGTTCCCCCCACCTTGATCACTCTCAGCTGGCTCCTGCTCATCGCGCTCATCGGCGGCGCACTCGCCCTCTTCGACGGCATCCTGCGCGTCCGCGGCAAGGGCAACACCATCGTCGGCATCATCGAGATCGTCGTCGCCGCGCTGTTCATCCTGTCGCTGTTCCTGCCCGGCATCCCGTTCGGGTCGCTCGTGCTCGCCATCGCGACGCTCATCGTCATCGTCGTGGGCCTGCTCCTCCGCGGCCGGCAGGGCATCGGCATCGCCATCGCGGCCCTCGTCGTGATCGCGCTGTGGATCGTGCTCGTCAACCGCTGGCTGGTCATCCCCGGGATCAACTGACCCGGAAGCCGGTCGCCGGTCCTCGAGGCGTTTCGTCTCGGTCGTCGGCGCTCCCTCGCTCAACGACCGGGACTTCCTCTCGGTCGTTGAGCGAGCGCGGAACGAGCGAGACGAAACGCGCCGGGGCGCGTGCATCCCGCGGGCAGCACCCGCTCAGCGGACCCGACGGACCCCGGGCAATAGGCTGAACGCATGCACGGCGAATACAAGGTGCCCGGCGGAAAGCTCGTCGTCGTCGACCTCGAGGAGCGCGACGGCCGCATCGCGGACTTCCACCTCGCGGGCGACTTCTTCCTGGAGCCGGACGACGCGCTCGACGACATCGACGCCGCGGTGAACGGACTGCCGATCGAGGCGGACGTCGCGGCCATCGCCGCCGCCGTGCGGTCGGCGCTTCCGAGCGGCGCGCAGTTGCTGGGCTTCACCCCCGAAGCGGTCGGCACCGCCGTGCGACGGGCCCTCGTGACCGCTCCCGGCTGGCGCGATTTCGACTGGGAGATCGTGCACGACAAGCCGGTGTCACCGCGGATGAACCTGGCCCTCGACGAGGTCCTCACCGGTCGCGTCGGCGATGGTCGACGGCGTCCGACGCTGCGGATCTGGGAATGGGACGAGAACGCTGTCGTGATCGGCTCGTTCCAGTCCCTCCGCAACGAGGTCGATCCCGACGGCGCCGCCAAGCACGGCTTCGACGTGGTCCGCCGGATCTCGGGCGGCGGCGCCATGATGATGGGCGCCAACTCCATCGTCACCTACTCCCTCTATGTGCCGGCATCCCTCGTCGCCGGACTGACCTTCGCGGACTCCTACGCGTTCCTCGACGACTGGGTGCTGCAGGCGCTGCGGGCCCTGGGCGTCGACGCCACGTATCAGCCGCTCAACGACATCGCCTCGCCGCAGGGCAAGATCGGCGGCGCGGCGCAGAAGCGCCTCGCCAACGGGGGAGTGCTGCACCACGCGACGCTGAGCTACGACATGGACGGCGAGGTCATGACCGAGGTGCTGCGCATCGGTCGCGAGAAGCTCAGCGACAAGGGCACGACCTCTGCGGCCAAGCGCGTGGACCCGCTCCGCCGCCAGACCGGCCTTCCGCGCGAGACGATCATCGCCAAGCTCGAGGAGACGTTCGCGAACCTGTACGGCGCCGTGCCCGGCCACATCACCGAGGACGAGTACGCCGAGGCCGAGGCGCTCGTCGAGTCCAAGTTCGCGACCGACGCGTGGCTGCGTCGGGTGCCGTGACGCAACCCACGGCGGCTCCCCACCCCGCCCGAGGTTCGGTCGAGATCCTCGAGGGCGACAACCTCGAGATCATCCGGACGCTGCCCGACGCCTCGTTCACCCTGATCTACCTCGACCCGCCGTTCAACACCGGCCGCTCGCAGGAGCGCGCCATCGAGACCGCCCGGTCGCGGCATCCGTCCCCCGCGGGCCTCGGAGAGGATCAGGGCATCCCGGACGCGGCCGGGGTCCGCGCCCTGCTCGGGCCCGGCGTCGTGCGGCGCGGCTTCCACGGGCGCGAGTACGAGCGCATCCGCGGCGACCTGCGGGCCTACGACGACCGGTTCGACGATTACTGGGGCTTCCTCGAGCCGCGGCTGCTCGAGGCCTGGCGGCTGCTCTCCGACGACGGCACGCTCTACCTGCACCTCGACTACCGCGAGGCGCACTACGCCAAGGTGCTCATGGACGCGCTCGTCGGGCGCGAGCGGTTCCTCAACGAGCTCATCTGGGCCTACGACTACGGTGCCAAGACGCGCAAGCGCTGGCCCACCAAGCACGACACGATCCTCGTGTACGTGAAGGATCCGAAGGCGTACTGGTTCGACTCGGATGCCGTGGACCGCGAGCCCTATATGGCCCCGGGGCTGGTCACGCCCGAGAAGGCCGAGCGCGGCAAGCTCCCCACGGACGTGTGGTGGCACACGATCGTGCCGACCACCGGCCGCGAGAAGACCGGCTACCCGACGCAGAAGCCCGAGGGGGTCCTGCGGCGGATCGTGCAGGCCTCATCCCGCCCGGGCGACCGGGTGCTCGACTTCTTCGCCGGCAGCGGCACGACGGGCGCGGTGGCCTCCGCGCTCGGACGTGACGCCGTCCTGGTCGACCACAACCCCGAGGCGATCGCCGTGATGCGGGAACGGATGCCGCATGCCCGCGTCCTCCCGGTCGGCTGAGGCTTCGGGCACTGCGAGAAGGCACATTGCGGCCGGGCCGGTCTGCGCCGGAGGGGCGGAAATATACCCCTTCACGGCTCCGGCCACGAGGGCCCGGCGAGGCCGGGTCGAGGCATCCGTCATCGCCCTAGGCTGAAGACCATGCGCTTCGGTACCTTCATCCCCCAAGGCTGGCGATTCGATCTGGTCGGCATCGACCCCTCCGGGCACTGGGAGGTGATGAAGGGGCTGGCACAGCGGGCCGATGCGGGAGCGTGGGAGTCGCTGTGGGTCTACGACCACTTCCACACGACCCCCGTGCCGAGCGAGGAGGCGACGCACGAGGCATGGACGCTGATGTCGGCGTTCGCCGCGACGACGAGCCGCATCCGCCTCGGCCAGATGTGCACCTGCATGGGCTACCGCAACCCGGCCTACCTCGCGAAGGTCGCCGCGACCGTCGACATCGTCTCCGGCGGCCGCACCGAGATGGGCATCGGCGGCGGCTGGTACGAGCACGAGTGGGAGGCATACGGTTACGGCTTCCCGCCGGTTCCGGAGCGGCTGCGGATGCTGCGCGAAGGCGTCGACATCATGCAGCAGGCCTGGACGACCGGCCGTGCCACCCTCGACGGCACGCACTACCAGGTCGACGGGGCCATCGTGCAGCCGCTGCCGCTGCAGGACGGCGGCATCCCGCTCTGGGTCGCGGGCGGCGGCGAGAAGGTGACGCTGAAGGTCGCGGCGAAGTACGCGTCGTACACGAACTTCGCCGGCTCGCTGGAGGAGTTCGACCGCAAGAGCGAGGTGCTGCGCGGCCACTGCGACGCTCTCGGCCGTGACTTCTCGGAGATCACCCGCAGCTCGAACTTCAACACGATCGTCGGCGCGACCGAGGCCGAGGCGCACGAGCGCCTCGCCGTCGTCAAAGACCGCCTGCTGCCCCACGTCGGTCAGGAGCGCGCCGACCAGATCGAGCGCGACTTCGTGAACTCGCCGGCCTTCGGCGCAGTGGACCAGGTGGTCGAGCGTCTCGCCGAGCGTGAGCGGCACGGCCTCGGCTACGCCATCCACTACTTCCCCGAGGCCGCTTACGACCTGTCGGGCATCGAGCTGTTCGAGCGCGAGGTCGTGCCCGCGCTGTCCTGACTCGGTCGAGGATTCAGGAGAATCCGTCGCTGGTCGTCACTTCGCGTCGGCGACTGCGGCGAGTTTCCTGAATTCTCGACCGCGCGCCGCCCCGTGCCCCGCCGGGTCGGGCGGGGGCGCTCGTCGGAGGTTCGCGTCGAGGAATCAGGAGAATCCGGCGCGCGCGCCAGCGGGCGGCACTGCCGAACGGCGTTTCTCCTGGATCCCAGACAATTCTCGCCGCGCGGCGCGCCGTAGGCCGGGGCTGCGCTACTGCGTCTGGCCTTGGTGCGCGCTGCCGCCGTCGAGACTTCAGGAAGAACCAGCGGTCTTGGTGCTCACCGCACCGCTCGCAGGTGCTTTTTCCTGAATCCTGCGCGATTCCCCCTTCCTCCCCGGACGGCCGCTCTGGCGCAGTTGTCCACATCGGTGAGGGATCCGTGATCCGGCGGGATGCCGTCCTCCACTGTGGGCGGATGCCGCTCGCACCCGCTTGCCCTTCGTTCCGCCGATCCGATCTCGTGGAGGCGGGCTGGACCGACCGAGCCCTCCGGGCTGCGGTGCGGGACGGCCGGCTGCTCCGCGCCCGGACGGGGGTGTATCTCACGCCCGATACCTCACCCGAGGTCGTCGACGCCTGTCGCCTGAGCGGACGCGTGGCCTGCACCAGCGCGCTCGCCCAACTGGGGGTCTTCGTTCTGGACACGGCGACCCTTCACGTTCACCTTCCCGCGAACTCGTCGAGACCCAGATCGGTCGCCCGCGCGTTGCGACGGCATTGGGGTCGGCTGCACCGATCGCCGCACCCGAGATCGACGCGAGTGGAACTCTTCGATGCGCTCGCCCAAGCGGTGCGATGTCAGGCGGCGCGCGCCGCGGTCGCCACGCTCGACTCGGCGCTGAATACCGGCCTATTGGATTCGGATGAGCTCGACGAGCTGTTCCGGGTGCTTCCTCGCCGGTACGCGGTGATTAGGCGGCTACTGGATGCGCGGTGCCAGTCCGGTCCGGAGTCGCTTGTTCGCCTGATGCTCCGGTCAGCGGGCTTGCGGTTTGAGGTGCAGGTCGCTATCCCGGGTGTCGGCATCGTGGACTTCCTCGTAGACGGCTGGCTGATCGTGGAGTGCGATAGTCAGGCCCATCACTCGACGTGGGATGCCCAGCGGCGCGATCGCCGTCGTGATCAGGCGGCGGCCGTCCTCGGGTACGCGACCTACCGTCCCATCGCCGAAGACATCATGTGGAACCCCGAGGTCGTCTCGGCTGCGCTGCGGGGGTTGGCCGCACGCCGTCGCACCTCGTCAAGCTCTCAGGAGAATTCGAGTCAGGTCACCGCTTCGGGTGCGCGACTGCGGCGTGTCTCCTGAATTCTCGACGGCGTGGGCCGACGCGCGCCGGGTCGGGCGTCGACGGCTCAGGCGCATCAGAGCAGGGCGCGGACGCTGCGGTAGCCGTCGGCGACGACGTCGGGAACGGATGCCGCGCCACCGAACACGCGCGTGGTTCCGGGCGCGTCCGACCAGGCGCGCCAGCCGGGGTCGTCGCCCCGGACAAGTGCGACTGCGGCGCCGTGGATGGCGGCGGCGAGCCGCCGCGGGGGAGCGTCGCCGGCGATCGCCGCCACGTGCGGCTCGTCGAGGCAGTCGAACCAGAAGGGAACGTCGAGGCAGTGCAGGGCCCACCGTCGCGTCGGCGACGGCCAGGAGAAGCGGTACACCCAGGTGGGTGCGGATGCTCGCGCGTCGGCGACCTTCACCACCGTCGAGCGGAAGACCACGTCGGAGACGTAACGGCCGAGGACGGCCGCCGTTCCCTTGCGACGCTGGGCCGTGTTGTCGGCGAGGTAGGCCCGCCGACGCTCGCGGGGCACCTCGAGCTTCGCGAAGGCCAGGGACGCGGGGATGAAGCGGAGCTTCCGCTGCGCCGAGTCGAGCACCATCGTGAACTCGTCGTCCGTCGTGCCGAGCACGAGCGGCTTGTCAGCCCCGACGCCGGAGCGCAGGGCGACGAGCGTCGGCTCCGGGACGAGGTCTCCGTCGATCATCGGCCCCCACGAGAGTCCGTCCTCGAGCAGCCCCCGCACGCCGGCGAGGCGGTCGCCCGACTCCGGCTCTGTCGCCTTGGACTGCAGCGCATGCAGCGCCTCCTCCGGCTCGGAGGCGAAGCCCTCCCTCGTCGGCGCGACGCCCGCGAGACCAGCGAGCCTCGTCGACGCGGAGCGTGCCCGCTCGGGCGAGACGTCGGCGAGCGCGGCCGAGAGCGCCCACACCGAATGGAACAGGTGCTGCGCGGCGGGCAGCGCCAGCAGCCGAAGCACCGCGCCGCCACCGGCGGACTGGCCTGCGATGGTGACGCGCGCCGGATCGCCCCCGAAGTTCGCGATGTTGTCCTGCACCCACTCGAGAGCGGCGAGCCAGTCCCGAACTCCGCGGTTCGACGGGGCACCCTCGATGTGCCCGAATCCGTCGAAGCCGAGGCGGTACGAGATCGTCACGGTGACGACACCGTCGCGGTTGAAGGCGCGGCCGTCATACCAGGGGCTCGCCGGGGACCCGGAGATGTAGCCGCCGCCATGGATCCAGACCAGCACCGGGAGCGCCGCTTCCTCCCCACGTCCGGGAGCAGGCGTGAACACGTTGACGTTGAGCGTCGCGTCGCCGGGAACGGACGGCTCGGGGATGAGCGTGATCCCGGGATCGCCACGCTGGGCCGTCGCACCGAACTCGAGCGCGTCGCGCACGCCCGCCCACGGCTCCACGGGCGCGGGCGCGGCGAATCGGAGCGGGCCGACGGGCGGCTGGGCGAACGGGATGCCGAGGAACGCCGCCGACCCGCCGGACCCAGGCTCGCCGCGCCAGAGGCCGCGCACCCGCCCGGCGACGGTGTCCGCTTCCACGTAGCGCGTCGTGGGCAGCGTGTCGGGACTGTCGGGCCCGGGCACGGCGTGCGACGTGCCGGTGGGGGCGGGCGTGGGCGTGGGTGTCATGGCTTCTCCCGGGTGAGCACATCGAAGAGGGCGTCGACTGTGGCGGCCATGTCGACGTCGTGTTCCAGCATCCACTGCACTTGCAGGCCGTCCGCGACGGCCTGGAAGATCCGCGCCAGAGTGTCGGCGTCGATCTGGTCGGTGATCGCGCCGGACTCCTGCTGGGTCGCGATGGCGGCGGCGAAGAACCCGCGCAGACTCTCGCCTCGCGTGAGGAAGAACTGATGGGCAGGATGGCCCGGATCGGCCGCGTCGACCGACAGCCGGGCGAACAGATGCACGAGGCCGGGAACCTCGGCGTTGTGGCGGATGACGCTGAGGTAGCCGGTGCGGATGTCGGCGAGCTCGGCTTCCGGGGCTACCAGGCCGTGTTCCGGGCTGCTGGTGAGGCCCTGATCGATCGAATCGAGCTCATCGCGTTTGCGGAGGATCTCGGTGAAGAGCTCCTCCTTGCTGTCGAAATAGTGGAGGAGTCCGGCCTGGCTGAGGCCGACGGCATCCGCCAGTTCTTTGATGGATGCCCCGCCATAGCCCTCGCGGGCGATGACGTCGAGGGCCCGCGTGAGGATCTCTTCCCGCTTGGCGATGCCCTTGGCGTAGGAGCCGCGCCGCGTCCCGCCGCTGTCAGTCATAGAAGAAGTAAACCCGAACAACGCTAGATTTTTCAAAACCAAATGACGTATGGTTTTCTCGAGTGACTCACCGTCGAGCCTCACCACCCGAGATCGAGGACCCGCCCATGACAGTGCCGTCTGAAGCCACGCCCGCCCCCGCACCGGCCCCCGCGACCACGAACACCTTCGTCGCCACCGCTTCGGGCATCGACGATCCGCCGCCTCCCGTCAAGGGGCTGCGGCGGTTGATGTGGTCGATCGTCCCGGCCAACATCGCGATCTTCATGGTGTGGGGCGCCGTGCCCGGCATCCTGCTGCCGCACCAGATCACGCTCGCTTTCGGCGAGGAGAACCAGATCAACGTCGCGAACCTCGCGATCGTCTCGACGATCGGCGCGTTCGCCGCGATGCTCGCGCAGCCGATCGCCGGGCAGATCTCCGACCGCACGCGGTCACGATTCGGCCGCCGCGCGCCGTGGATCGTGATCGGCGGCCTGGCAGGCTCGCTCTCGCTCATCGGGCTGGACCTCGCCGACTCGCTCGTCGGGTTCATCGTGGCCTGGGTGCTGGTGCAGGTCTGCTTCAACTTCGCGCAGGGCCCGCTGTCAGCGGTCATGCCCGACCGCGTGCCGGTGAAGCGGCGCGGCACGTTCGCCGCGCTGACCGGCATCGGGCTGATGCTCGGTGCCATCGGCGGCCAGATCGTCGGCTCGCTCTTCTTCAACAGCATCGTCGCCGGGTACATCACCTTCGCCGTGCTCTCGGTGGCCGTGCTGGTGCTGTTTGTCGTCTTCAATCCCGACTACCCGAGCACGCGGCTGCAGCCCGAGCGGTTCGACTTCGTCGAGTTCCTCAAGACCTTCTGGGTCAACCCCGTCAAGCACCCGGACTTCTTCTGGGCCTTCACCGGCCGCCTGCTGCTGTACACCGGATACTTCGCGGTCACCGGCTACCAGCTGTACCTGCTGCAGTACTACTTCGGCGTCGAGCACCCTGAGACAGTGATCCCGCTCCTCGGGCTGCTGAGTCTGGTCGGCATCATCATCTCGACGGTCGTCGCCGGTCCGCTGTCCGACAAGGTCGGCCGGCGGAAGCCGTTCGTGTTCGCGTCGGCGGCTGTCGTGAGCCTGGCGTTCCTGCTGCCCTGGATCTGGCAGGACCTCAACGCCTGGATGATCATGACCTTCATCGCCGGCTTCGGCTTCGGCATGTTCCAGGCCGTCGACAGCGCGCTCATCAGCGAGGTGCTGCCCTCGGCGAAGTCGTTCGCGAAGGACCTCGGCGTCGTGAACATCGCCGCGACGCTGCCGCAGACGCTCGCCCCCGGCGTCGCCGGCGTCATCGTGCTCGCCTTCGGCTACCAGGGCCTGTTCCCCGTGGCGATCGTTCTCGGCATCCTGGGAGCGTTCGCGATCTGGCCGATCAAGGCCGTCCGCTGATCTCGCGCTCGAACATCAACCTCCACACGAAAGGAACTCCATGAGCATCCCCGATGTCACGGACCTCACCCTCGAAGAGAAGGCGTCGCTCACCAGCGGCGCGAGCTTCTGGAACACCAAGCCGGTCGAGCGCGTCGGCGTACCGGCGCTCATGGTGACCGACGGCCCGCACGGTCTGCGCAAGCAGCGCGAGGGCGGCGACCACCTCGGCATCGGCGACAGCGTGCCGGCGACCTGCTTCCCGCCGGCCGTCGGCCTCGGCTCGTCCTGGGACGTGGAGCTGATCCACCGCGTCGGCGAGGCCCTCGGCACCGAGACGTCGATCGAGGATGTCGCGGTGCTGCTCGGTCCCGGCATCAACATCAAGCGCTCGCCGCTGTGCGGCCGCAACTTCGAGTACCTCTCGGAGGATCCGATCGTGTCGGGCGTGCTGGGTGCCGCGATCGTGAAGGGCATCCAGTCGAAGGGCGTCGGCACCTCGCTCAAGCACTTCGCCGCCAACAACCAGGAGAACGACCGCATGCGCGCGTCGTCCGACGTCGACCCTCGGCCGCTCCGCGAGATCTATCTGCGCGGCTTCCAGCGGGTGGTGGAAGACGCCCAGCCGTGGACGGTCATGTGCTCGTACAACCGCATCAACGGCGTCTACGCGTCGGAGGACCCGTGGCTGCTCACCCAGGTGCTGCGCGACGAGTGGGGCTTCGAGGGGCTCGTGGTCTCGGACTGGGGCGCCGTCAACGAGCGAGTGCCGGGCCTGGCCGCCGGGATGGATCTGGAGATGCCGTCGTCCGGCGGCACGACCGACGCGCAGATCGTCGCCGCGGTGCAGGACGGCTCGCTCGACGAGTCGGTGGTGGATGTCGCCGCCGGCCGGGTGCTCGACCTGGTGCGTAAGGCGACCGACGGCGCGGGTGCGGTCGAGGGACCGCTCGACGTCGACGCGCACCACGCCCTCGCGCGGGAGGCCGCCGGCCGCTCGATCGTGCTGCTGAAGAACGACGGGGTGCTGCCGCTGGCGAAGGACGCGAAGATCGCGGTCATCGGCGAGTTCGCCGAGAAGCCGCGGTACCAGGGTGCCGGCTCGTCGATGATCAACCCGACCCGCCTCGACACCGCGCTCGACGAGATCCGTGCGCTCGCCGCCGGCGAGGTGTCGTACGCACAGGGCTTCAGCAACGCGCTCGTGGTCTCGGACGACGAGACGCAGGCGCTGCGCGACGAGGCGGTGGCTGCGGCATCCGCTGCCGACGTGGCCGTCGCGTTCCTGGGACTGCCGGCCCGTCTCGAGTCCGAGGGCTACGACCGCGACGACATCGACCTGCCGGCTGGGCAGCTCGCGCTGCTCGACGCGGTGCTCGCGGCGAACCCGAACACCGTCGTGGTGCTCTCGAACGGCGGGGTCGTCGCTCTGCCGTTCGCCGACCGCGTGCCGGCGATCCTCGAGGGCTGGCTGCTCGGACAGGCCGGTGGCGGCGCAACCGCCGACGTGCTGTTCGGCGAGGTCAACCCGTCGGCCAAGCTCACCGAGACCATCCCGGCGCGGCTCGAGGACACCCCCGCGTACCTCGACTTCCCGGGTGAGTTCTCGCACGTCCGCTACGGCGAGGGGCTGTTCGTCGGCTACCGCTGGTACGACGCGCGCCGTCTCGAGGTCGCGTTCCCGTTCGGCCACGGCCTGTCGTACACGACTTTCTCGTACGCGGATGCCGCAGCCGCCGTCGACGCGGACCGTGACGTCGAGGTGACGGTCGAAGTCACGAACACGGGCGACCGTGCGGGCCGAGAGATCGTGCAGGTCTACACGTCGCTGCCCGGCTCCTCGGTGCAGCGCGCGCCGCGCGAGCTCAAGGCATTCGCCTCGGTCGCCCTCGAAGCGGGCGAGAGCCAGGTGGTCACGCTCACCGTGCGGCGCAAGGATCTGGCGTACTGGGACATCCGCGCCGACCGCTGGGTCGTCGAGGGCGGCGACTACCGCGTCGAGGTCGGGGCGTCGAGCCGCGACATCCGCTCGTCCGTGTCGGTGGCCGTCGAGGGCGACGCGTTCACGCTGCCGCTGTCGCGCACATCGTCGCTGGGCGAGGTGCTGCGCCACCCCGTGGCCGGCCCGATGGTGCAGGCCGCGATGGCCCAGATGATGGGCGGTCTCGATGCCGGGGCGGCGTCGATCATGCCCGAGGGCGTCGACATGTCGAAGATGATGGAGTCGTTCCCGATCGGGCGCATCGGCATGATGGCGGCGCTCGGCGGCGACGGTGGGGGCGTGAGTCCCGAGATGATCGACGGCCTCATCGCCATGGCGAACGCCGGGGTGGTGCCGCAGCAGGCCTGACGCAGGCAGACGGATGCCGCGGCGCCGAGTCCCTCGCGGGGCGCGGCGCCGCGGCATCCGTCGCCTGCACGGCAGGCAGGGTCCCTCAGCTGTGGAGGAACGCGAGCAGCGCCTCGTTCACCTCTGCGCCGTGGGTCCACAGCAGACCGTGCGGGGCGCCCTCGAGCTCGACGTAGGTCGCGTCGGGCACGAGGTCCTTGAACGCGCGGCCTGTGACGTCGATCGGCAGGATGTTGTCGGCCGAGCCGTGGAGGATGAGCGTCGGCACGTCGATGGCGGGGATGTCGGCCCGGAAGTCGGTGGGCCAGGTGAGCGGCGCCGCGGCGATCGCCGTGTTGCCGGCGAGGTTCGCGACCTGCGCGCTCGCGTTCACCGCCTCCTGCGAGATGCGCGAGCCCAGGTTGTCGTCGAGGTTGTAGAAGTCCTTCAGGAACCCGCTGATGAACGCGTACCGGTCTTCGCGCACGGACTGCGCGATGCCGTCGAAGAACTCCTGCGGGCCGGCGCCGCCCGGGTTGTCCTCGGTCTTGAGCAGGAAGGGCTCGAGCGAGCCGAGGAATGCGGCCTTGGCCACGCGACCGCTGCCGTAACGCGAGAGGTACCGGGCGATCTCGCCGGTGCCCATCGAGAAGCCCACGAGCACCGCGTCACGCAGGTCGAGGTCCTCGATGAGGGCATGGAGGTCGGCGGCGAACGTGTCGTAGTCGTAGCCCGAGCCCGCCTTCGTCGACGCGCCGAACCCTCGACGGTCGTACGCGATCACGCGGTACCCGGCATCCAGCAGCGCCGCCTGCTGCTTGCCCCACGACTCGCCGTTCAGCGGGAACCCGTGGATCAGCACGACCGGCTGCGCCTCGGCCGGGCCCTGGTCGGTGTAGTAGAGGTCGATGTCGACCGAGTTCTCGGTTCCGACGGTGATGTACGCCACGTTCGCTCCTTACGTGCGCGGATCGGATGCCCGCGCGCCAGGTTCGACGCTAGGCCGCGGCATCCGTCATCGCCAGTCTCTTGCGCTGTGCGTCGCGAGCGTTCGCACCGCGTTTCGTCGGGAAGCGGCGGCACCCTCTCGAGGCGTTTCGTCTCGGTCGCTGGCGCTCCCTCGCTCAACGACCGGACCCTTTCTCTCGGTCGCTGGAGCGAGGAACCCGGTCGTTGAGCGAGCGAGGAACGAGCGAGGACCCGGTCGTCGAGCGAGCGAGGAACGAGCGAGACGAAACGCGGCGGACGTTCGCACCGCGCTGGAGCGAGGAACCCGGTCGTTGAGCGAGCGAGGAACGAGCGAGACGAAACGCGGCGGACGTTCGAGTATCTCGGGGGGAAGAGGCTCAGTCGCGGGCGGCGCCGGCCGACGGGGTCACCGTGAAGATCGTCGGGGCGGCGAAGCCGGCCGATGCGAAGGCGGCGGTCGCGGCATCCGTCACCGCTCCCACGCGGTCGTGCGAGACGAGCGCGATCGCGGCCCCGCCGAAGCCGCCGCCGGTCATGCGGGCGCCCACGGCTCCGGCCGACAGCGCGGCCTCGACCGCCGTGTCGAGCTCGGGGACCGAGATCTCGAAGTCGTCGCGCATCGAGGCGTGCGACGCGACGAGGAGGTCGCCGATCGCGGTCGGGCCCTGCTCGCGCAGCGTCCGGACCGTATCGAGCACGCGCTGGTTCTCGGTCACGACGTGGCGCACGCGGCGGAACGTGACGTCGTCGACGAGCCCCGCCAGGCGCGGAAGGTCGTCCAGCGTCACGTCGCGCAGTGCGGGCACGCCGAGCGCGGCGGCCCCCCGCTCGCAGGCGGCTCGACGCTCGCCGTAGCCCCCTGTGGCGTGCGAGTGCTTCACGCCGGTGTCGATGACGAGCAGCTCGAGGCCGGCCGCCGCGAAGCCGAGGTCGACGACCTCCGCCTCGAGCGAGCGGCAGTCGAGGAAGATCGCCGCGTCGGCGCGGCCGAGCAGCGACGCCATCTGGTCCATGATGCCGGTGGGGGCGCCGACGGCCTCGTTCTCGGCGCGGCGGCCGACCTTCGCCAGCGCGACGCGGTCGAGGTCGATTCCCCAGGTGTCGGCGAGGGCGACGGCGGTCGCGCCTTCGATCGCCGCCGACGACGACAGCCCCGCGCCGACGGGCACATCGGACGCGAAGGCCAGGTCGACGCCGGTGACGGATGACGGGTCGGTTCCGGATGCCGCGAGCAGCGCCCACGCGACACCCAAGGGGTAGCGGGCCCACTCCGGCACCTCGTCGCGCCGAGCGGGGAACAGCGCGTCGAGGTCGCCGAGCGCGGCCTCGGCGGTCGCGTCGTCGAACGTGGAGGCGACGCGCACGCGGAAGACGCCGTCGGTGCGTGGCGCGAGGGCGACGTGCGTGCGGTGCTGGATCGCGAACGGCAGCACGAAGCCGTCGTTGTAGTCGGTGTGCTCGCCGATGAGGTTCACCCGGCCGGGTGCCGACCAGGTGCCGACCGCTTCGGCGCCGAAGCGGTCGGCGAAGAGGGCGCGCGCGGCATCAGCAGTGCCGTGCGCGGCGGGGGTGCGGGTGTCGGCGGTGGTCACAGGGTCTCCTCGGGGATGGATGCGACGGCTTCGCGCAACCTTGCGGCGGCCGTCTCGGGCGGGATGTCGCCGATCCAGGCGCCCATGGCGGCCTCGGATCCGGCGAGGAACTTGAGCTTGTCGGCCGCACGGCGCGGCGACGTGAGTTGCAGGTGCAGCCGCGCCGTATCGCGTCCCCGGTGCCCGGGGGCCTGGTGCCAGGCGGCGATGTACGGGGTCGGGGAGTCGTAGAGAGCGTCGACTCCGCGCAGCAGGCGGAGGTAGAGCGGCGCGAGCTCGTCGCGTTCGGCCTCTGTCGTCTCGGCGAAGTCCGCGACGTGGCGGTGTGGGAGCAGGTGGATCTCGATCGGCCAGCGGGCCGCGAACGGCACGAAGGCGGTCCAGTGCTCGCCCTCGAGGATCACCCGGTCGCCGGCGCGCTCGAAGGCGAGGATCCGCTCGAAGAGGTCGGGGCCCTCGCGGTCGATGGAGGCGAGGAGGCTCGTCGTACGCGGTGTGATGTACGGGTACGCGTAGATCTGCCCGTGCGGGTGGGGGAGCGTGACGCCGATCGCCTCGCCGCGGTTCTCGAACGGGAAGACCTGCTCGATGCCGGGCAGCGCCGACAGCGCGGCCGTGCGGTCCGCCCACGCCTCGATGACGGTGCGTGCCCGGGTGGGGCTGAGAGAGCCGAACGATCCGGAGTGCTCGGGGCTGAAGCACACGACCTCGCAGCGACCGACGCTCGTGCGCGTGCGGCCGAGTCCGGGCGCGACGAGGTCGTCGAGATCGCGCGGCGCGTCGACGCCGGCGGGCGCGTCGCCGTGCGCGGCCGCGAGGGCGGGGCCGAAGGACGGCGACTTGTTCTCGAACACTGCCACGTCGTACCGCGACGGGATCTCGGACGGGTTCGTCGGCGTCTGCGGCGCGAGCGGATCGAGCTCGGCCGGTGGCAGGAACGCACGGTTCTGCCGCGCCGCAGCGATCGACACCCAGTCGCCGGTGAGCACGTCGCGACGCATCGTCGCGGTCTCGGGGCGGGGGCCGAGATCCCGCGCGTCGACCGCGCGCTCGGGGCCGAGGGACGTGCCGGGGTCGTCGTAGTAGATGAGTTCGCGCCCATCGGCAAGGCGTGTCGAGCGCTTGACCACGCCGGCGCCCAGCGTCTGCGACGTGATGTTGTCGGTCGCGCGGACGGCGCCGTCCGACGGAAACTCAGGTGTGTTCACGTCAACACGGTAGCAAGTCCGCTATGTTAGCGTCAACATGCACCGGTTCTCCGGAGTTGTGACGAGCTCACGCCGAACCGCGGCGTTCGGGGCGGGGAGGTCGAGATGACGGCGAGGCGCGTGTCCATGGCCGACGTCGCCGAGCGCGCCGGCGTCTCGGGTCAGACCGTCTCTCGTGTCGTCAACGCGAGCCCCCGCGTCGATCCCGCGACACGAGCGCGTGTCGAGGCGGCGATGGCCGACCTCGGTTATCGACCGCACCGCGCCGCCCGCGCGCTGCGCACTGGCCGCACCCAGACCATCGGCCTCGTGGTGTCGACGCTCGCCTCCGTCGGCAACTCGCGCATGCTGCAGGCGGTGGCGGATGCCGCCGCCTCGCGCGGCTACGCGCTGACGGTCGTGACGCTGGGCCCCGACGGCGACGTGTCGGCCGCCTTCGAGCGCCTCTCCGATCAGGGCGTCGACGGCGCGATCGTGCTGAACGAGGCGACCGAGCGCGTCCGCGAGGCCGACCTCCGTGCGGCGGGACTGACCCTGATGGTCGTCGACTCACCGCGCGACGACCGCTTCGGTGTCATCGAGACCGATCACGCCGGCGGAGCGCGACTCGCCGTGACGCATCTCCTGCAGCTGGGGCACGGGTCCGTGCACCACCTCGCCGGGCCCCCGACTTCATTCGCGGCCGCCGAGCGCGAGCGCGGCTGGCGCGAGGCGCTGATGGCCGCGGGTGCACCGGTGCCACCCGTGGTGCGGGGAGACTGGACCTCGGCGTCGGGCTTCGCCGCGGCATCCGCTCTTCTGGATGCCGGCGCGACCGGCGTGTTCGCCGCCAACGACCAGATGGCGCTCGGGCTTCTGCGCGCATTCGCCGAGGTGGGTCGCGACGTGCCCGGCGACGTGAGCGTCGTGGGCTTCGACGACGTGGCGGATGCCGCGGACTACCGTCCGCCGCTCACCACCGTGCACCAGGACTTCGATGCGCTCGGATCCCGGGCCGTCGCGGCCCTGGTGGACGGCATCGAGGCGGGGACCCCCGCCGGGTTCGAGACGGTGCCGACCCGGCTCGTCGTGCGCGCGAGCACCGCGCCCGCCCGCTGAGTCCGCCGGCCGAGTCCGCCGGCCGAGTCCGCCGGCCGAGTCCACTCTGTGGAGCCACTGGTTCGGAGGTTTCCGCCGGCAAGCCGAGGGTCGGGATCCGTCGCCCGCGCGTTTTGGCGAGTCGCCAATTTCTGCGCCTGCCGCGTGCGCCTTTTGGCGAGTCGCCGAACTTCGGCTTTTGCCAGCCCTGGCCTTTGTTGGCGAGTCGCCAAGTTTTGCGGGTTCTACCGTGCCTTTTGGCGACTCGCCAAGATCTGCGTCAGGGGTGGCGTCGCACCAGGTTGCCTTGGGCTGATGGCGAGTCGCCAAGTTCGGCGGGTTCTGTTGCGCGTGTTGGCGAGTCGCCAAGAGCTGCGGTGATGGGGTCGATGGGTCGCGTCGCGTGGCCTCGCGCTGGTGGCGAGTCGCCAAGGAATGCGGCCCCAGAGGGGCCGCGACGCGGTGGATGGGGCCCGGGACAGCGAGGATGCCGGATGCCGGATGCCGGATGCCGGATGCCGAGTCAGGCCTCGGACGTCCACGTCTCCTGCACAAACGTGCTCAGCGCACGCCGCGGCGGCGACGCGACCCCGGAGGGGGGCTCGCTGACCGACCCGCTCAGCCGGCCGCGCGACGGGCCTCCCAGCCGGAGCGGACCATCTCGTCGACGGTGTACCGGTTCTTCCAGTCGAGGTCGCGCGCGGCGAGCTCGCCGGTCGCGACGATGCGGTCGGGGTCACCGGGCCGGCGGGGCGCGATCTCGGGCCTGAAGTCGATGCCGGTCACGCGGGCCATCGCGTCCATGATCTCGCGCACGCTCAGCCCGTTCTGCGAGCCGAGGTTGTACGCCGGCTCGATGGGCAGGTTCGCGAGGAGACGCTGGGCAGCCGCGACGTGGGCGGCCGCGATGTCGGCCACGTGCACGTAGTCGCGCACGTTGGTGCCGTCGGGGGTGTCGTAGTCGTCGCCGTTGATGCGCGGCGTGCGCCCCTCCAGGAGCGCCTCGAAGACGAGGGGGAACAGGTTGTGGGGGCTGGTGTCGTAGACGCTCGGGTCGCCGGAGCCCACGACGTTGAAGTAGCGCAGCGCGGTGTAGCGCAGGGCGCTGTCGGATGCGGCCGTGGCGATCGCCTGGTCGCGGATGAGCCACTCGCCGATCAGCTTGGACTCGCCGTACGGCGACGCCGGGCGCTTGGGCAGGTCCTCGGTCACGAGCGGCACATCGGGGGTTCCGTAGACGGCGGCCGACGACGAGAACACGAGGTTCGCGACATCCGCCGACTGCATCGCCTCGAGGAGCGCGCGCGTGCCCTCGACGTTCTGCGCGTACGTGTGAAGCGGTCGTTGCACCGAGACGCCGGCGTACTTGAAGCCGGCGAGGTGGATGACCCCTTCGACCTCGTGGTCGCGCAGCGTGCGCTCGACCAGGTCGCGGTCGAGGATCGAGCCGCGGACGAACGCCACGCCCTCCGGAACGAAGCCGGCGTGGCCGCTCGAGAGGTCGTCGACGACGACGGGGGTCAGCCCCGCACCGTCGAGAGCGCGGACGATATGGGCGCCGATGTAGCCGGCACCTCCGGTCACGAGCCAGGTCATGTCACTCCGTCGGTCGATTCAGCGGGGGTCGGTTCGCCGAGTGGCGCGCTTCCATTCTGCCCGCTCCGATGCGCGGCATCCGTCGCCGGCCCTCCGTGACGGATGCCGCGGCCCGCGTTCCGACAGGTCAACCGGCCTTCCACAGGAGGTTGAGCGGATTCAGCCTTCTGTGGACGGCCGGTTGACCTGTTGAGCGCGCCCAGCGTGGGGCTCCGGCGACCCGAGCGTCTACGACACCAGCCCCCACAACCTGTTCCCCCTCGTCTTCGAGGCGCTCCTGGAGGGGCGCACGCCGCGCATCAACGGCGACGACTACGA
>NZ_JBJDRK010000070.1:0-19632 GCF_044987405.1 Microbacterium sp. ZW T2_14
GCCGGCGTACGAGCCCCCGCCACGCTAGAGAACGCCCCCTGTCGGCGGGGTCGGCGCCCGTAGACCGGCGCACGTGGGCGCCCTACGATCGAGGCGTGCACGCGCTGGTCCTCATGGCCGCCGACGCAGCGGCTTCCGAGTCCCCGAATCTCTGGGGCGCCCTCGGCTGCGCCGTCGCGTTCTCGGCATCGCTGCTGGCGACGCTCGACGCGTTCGCCGATCTCATCCTCGCGCGCGGCGGCTCACCCGCCGGCCGGCTCACTCCTGGCATCGGCATGAAGTTCGCCTCGAAGCTGATCGCCGCGGCGATCGCCGTCGTCTCGGCGGCCATCGTGCTGGTCCTCGATGACAACTGGTTCGCGTTCACGACGCTGTCCCTCGCCTTCGTCGTCGTCGTCGGCATCGGGGTGATCGTGATGCTTCGTCAGACGAGGACCGCAACGGCGCCGGCGGCTCGTGCCGAACCCGGTGGCTGACATCCGAGCGTCAGGGCGTCTTCACTCACCCTGCTCATCTGAGCAAGATTCGTTCAGATGTTGGCGGCGGTGGCGTGCGTGTGTCAGCCTGGAGTGGACGACGAAGGGAGGATCGTGGACGCCGTCGACGAACTTCTCTCCATCCGCGCGGCCGAGCTCTACTACGAGGAGAACCTCACGCAGGAGGAGATCGGCCGGAGCCTCCAGATCACCCGGTGGAAGGTGGGCCGCCTCCTCACGCAGGCAAAGGAGGAAGGCTTCGTCCGCATCGAGATCCTGCACTCGCGTGCGCGCCGTCCGCAGTTCGAGCGCCGGCTCCACGACGAGCGCGGCGTGTCGGCGGTCGTGGTCTCCCGCGCCGGCGTGCGCAATGAGGACGAGCTCCAGCAGCGCGTGGCGCAGGCTGCGGCCGACTATCTCGCGGCCCTCCGGCCGAGCCCGCGTGTGCTCGGCGTGAGCTGGGGGCGCACACTGTCCGACATCGCCCACCACCTTCGCGACGGCTGGTCGCCCGGCACCGACGTGGTGCAGATCAACGGCGGCGTCAGCATGAGTCAGCGGCCGGGCACCGCAGCGGCCACGGCCGTCAGCATCGCACAGAAGGGCGGGGGTGCCGCCGCGCTGCTGCCCAGCCCCGCGATCCTGGAGCACCGTGCGACCAAGGAGGCCATCGAGGCGGATCGCATGGTCGCACGCGTCCTCGAGACGGCGCGCTCGGCCGCCGCGTACCTGTTCAGCGCCGGGGCCGCCGATCACCGCTCGGTCCATGTCGACAGCGGCTATCTGACCCCGGCCGACATCGACCGCCTGGTCGCGGCCGGCGCCGTCGGCGACGTGCTGGGGCGCTACATCGGCGCGGACGGTCGCATCGTCGACCACGATCTGGACGCGCGCACGGTGGGCATCTCCCTCGACGAGCTCCGCAGCGCCGACGTCGCGATCGCCGTCATCGCGGGCGAGGCGAAGCGAGACGTCGCCGCGGCGGTGGTGGCCTCGGGCCTGTGCTCGGTGCTCGTCACCGACGAATCCACCGCACGTCATCTGCTCGACGGGTGACGCCGGTCCGCGGCATCCGTTCCCCTCTCACCCCCATACGAAAGCCAGGTCAGGACATGTCAGGCACCTCCATCGTGACGCTCCCCGAGCGGGCCGTCGAGCTGCTCGGCGGGCAGCCGGACGACACGACACTGCGGCGATATCTGCACGGGCTTCCCGGCGTGGACGCCGTCGGCCTCGAGCAGCGAGCGGCAGCGCTGGGCACGCGATCCATCAAGACCACGTCCAAGGCGTGGGCCCTCGACAAGATCATCGAGCTCATCGACCTCACGACGCTCGAAGGCGCCGATACGCCCGGGAAGGTGCGCTCGCTCGTGGCGAAGGCACTGAATCCGGATGCCTCGGACCCGACGTGCCCGCGTGTGGCCGCCGTCTGCGTGTACGGCGACATGGTGCCGTACGCCGTCGAGGCGCTCGGCTCGGTCCACGGCGACCCCGACGAGGGCGGAGTGAGCGTGGCCGCTGTCGCCACCGCGTTCCCGAGCGGCCGGGCGTCTCTCGATGTCAAGCTGGCCGACACCGCCGAGGCGGTCGCGCACGGCGCCGACGAGATCGACATGGTGATCGACCGCGGCGCCTTCCTCGCCGGGCGCTACGGTCTCGTCTTCGACCAGATCGCGCGGGTGAAGCAGGCATGCCGTCGCGAGGACGGCAGCTACGCGTCGCTCAAGGTGATCCTCGAGACGGGTGAGCTCAACACCTACGACAACATCAAGCGCGCCTCCTGGCTCGCGATCCTCGCGGGCGGCGACTTCATCAAGACGTCGACCGGCAAGGTGCAGCCCGCGGCGACCCTGCCGGTCACGCTCCTCATGCTGGAGGTGGTGCGCGACTGGCACCGTGCGACCGGCGAGAAGGTCGGCGTGAAGCCGGCCGGCGGCATCCGCACGTCCAAGGACGCGATCAAGTACCTCGTCACGGTCGCCGAGACCGTCGGCGAGGAGTGGCTGCAGCCGCACCTGTTCCGCTACGGAGCGTCGAGCCTGCTCAACGACGTGCTGCTGCAGCGCCAGAAGCTGAAGACCGGCCACTACTCCGGTGCCGACTACGTGACCATCGACTGAGCCGGGAAGAAGACATGAGTTTCCTCGAATACGCGCCCGCCCCCGAGTCGCGCGCCATCCTGTCCCTCAAGCCCGAGTACGGGCTGTTCATCGACGGCGACTTCCGCGCCGGATCGGGCGAGCCCTTCGCCACGATCTCGCCTGCGGACGAGCAGCACATCGCCACGATCGCCTCGGCGACCGACGACGATGTCGACGCCGCCGTCGCCGCGGCGCGCCGCGCCTACGACCGGACGTGGTCGAAGATGAGCGGCCGCGACCGCGGCAAGTACCTGTTCCGGATCGCCCGGCTCGTGCAGGAGCGCGGGCGCGAGCTCGCCGTCGCCGAGAGCCTCGACAACGGCAAGCCCATCAAGGAGAGCCGCGACGTCGACGTGCCGCTCGTCGCCGCCTGGTTCTTCTACTACGCCGGGTGGGCCGACAAGCTCGACTACGCCGGCCTGGGCGCCGACCCTCGGGCACTCGGTGTCGCCGGTCAGATCATCCCGTGGAACTTCCCGCTGCTCATGCTGGCGTGGAAGATCGCCCCCGCGCTCGCTGCGGGCAACACCGTCGTCCTCAAGCCGGCCGAGACGACTCCGCTGTCGGCGCTCATCTTCGCGGAGATCCTGCAGCAGGCCGACCTGCCGCCGGGTGTGGTGAACATCGTGACGGGAGCCGGTGCGACCGGCGCGGCGCTGGTGCGGCATCCCGATGTGAACAAGGTCGCCTTCACGGGTTCCACCGCCGTCGGACGCGAGATCGCCAAGGCGGTCGCGGGCACCGACAAGAAGCTCACGCTCGAGCTCGGCGGCAAGGCGGCGAACATCGTGTTCGAGGACGCACCGATCGATCAGGCGATCGAGGGAATCGTCAACGGGATCTTCTTCAACCAGGGGCATGTCTGCTGCGCCGGCAGCCGTCTGCTCGTGCAGGAGTCGATCCATGACGAGGTCGTCGACCGTCTCAAGTCCCGCCTGTCGACGCTGCGCCTCGGCGATCCGCTCGACAAGAACACCGACATCGGTGCGATCAACTCGCGCGAGCAGCTCGACCGCATCCGGGAGCTCAGCAAGGTCGGCGAGGACGAGGGGGCCGAGCGCTGGAGCGCGCCGTGCGTCATCCCCGAGAACGGCTTCTGGTTCGCGCCGACGATCTTCACGAACGTGCAGGCGAGCCACCGCATCGCCCGGGACGAGATCTTCGGCCCGGTGCTGTCGGTGCTGACCTTCCGTACCCCCGCGGAGGCGATCGAGAAGGCGAACAACACGCCGTACGGACTGTCGGCCGGCATCTGGACCGACAAGGGCTCGCGCATCCTCGCGGTCGCCGACCGCCTGCGGGCCGGCGTGGTGTGGGCGAACACGTTCAATCGGTTCGACCCGTCGTCGCCGTTCGGCGGCTACAAGGAGTCGGGCTACGGCCGCGAGGGCGGCCGCCACGGCCTCACCGCCTACCTGAAGTCCGCGGCATCCGTATCCCCCCGGTCGTTGAGCGAGCGAGGAACGAGCGAGACGAAACGCGAACCCGCCCGCGCCAAGAAGGAGGTCTCCGCATGAGCAAGCGACTGACCGTGCCCAAGACGTACAAGCTCTACATCGGCGGCGCCTTCCCCCGCAGCGAGTCCGGCCGCACCTACGAGGTCGCCACGCCGAAGGGCGAGTTCCTCGCGAACGCCGCGCTCGCGTCGCGCAAGGACGCACGGGATGCCGTCGTCGCGGCGCGCGGAGGCATCAAGGGCTGGTCCGGTGCCACCGCCTACAACCGCGGCCAGGTGCTGTACCGGGTGGCCGAGGTCCTCGAGGGCCGGCGCGCGCAGTTCGTGGACGAGATCGTGCAGCAGACCGGGGCTTCGGCATCCGTCGCCGCCGCCGAGGTCGACGAGGCCATCGACCGCTGGGTCTGGTACGCGGGCTGGTGCGACAAGTTCGCGCAGGTCGTCGGCAACGGCAACCCCGTCGCCGGACCGTACTTCAACATCTCGGTGCCCGAGCCGACCGGCGTCGTCGGCGTCATCGCCCCGCAGGACACGGCGCTCGTCGGCCTCGTGTCTGCGATCGCGCCGGCTCTCGTGGCCGGCAACACGGTGGTGGTCGTGGCCTCGCAGCGCTACCCGCTGTCGGCGATCTCGCTCGCCGAGGTGCTGGCGACGAGCGACGTGCCCGGGGGAGTGGTGAACGTGCTGACCGGTTCACCCGCCGAGATCGCACCGTGGCTGGCCTCCCACCCGGATGTGCACGCCCTCGACCTCGTGGGCGCCGGCGACCTCGACTGGGTCGACCTGCAGATCGCGGCCGCCGACACCCTGACGCGCGTACTCCCTCCCGAGAACGGGACGGATGCCGCGGCCCCGAGCCTCGCGCGCATCACCGCGTTCACCGAGACGAAGACGGTGTGGCACACCAAGAGCCTGGTCTAACACGAGCCTGGAGAGCCTGACGAGGCGCCCCGAGCCGCCGCGCGGACCTCGGGGCGTTTCGTCTCGCTCGTTCCTCGCTCGCTCAACGACCGGGCAAGGGGAGCCGGGGGGTTGCCTCGCTCGTTCCTCGTTCGCTCAGCGGGCGGGGCGTGGGGAACCGGTCGTTGAGCGAGGGAGCGCCAGCGACCGAGACGAAACGCCTCGGACGCGGCGCAGACCTCGGCACGTCGAGCGCCGGTCTACTCCAGCTCGAGGCCGCCCCACTCGCCCGGGTGTGCGAGCTCGCCGTAGTGGACGTCCACATCGTGCGCCGACACCGATGCGACGCACGCCAGGAGCGACAGCGTCGGGTAGCCATGCGGGCGGTTGTCGCGGATGATCGCGCCGTCGTCGGTCGGGTCGAGCTCGGCGGACCGCTCGAGCACCTCGGCCCACGGCATCCACCAGGCCCCTTCCGTCGCGGGCTCGGCCGCGCGGAAGTCGCCGAGCCACCGGGCGATGCGCGGCGTCCCGCTGTCGTCGACGTCGTCATGGGCGATCATGTGCGTGCCGGGCGGCAGTTCGACCGTGCGAAGTGCCGCGCCGTCCCACGTCAGCACGCGTGCGTGCGCGCCCTCGACCTCGACGAGGTTGAAGCCGTGCGTGGGCGGGTCACCCTCCGGTGAGCGGCCCGCAACGGAGTCGAGCACGATGCCGCCTCGCGACACGAGCTCGGATTCGGGTCGCGCCGACTCGTCCGCGCGGTTGAGGAGCACGGCGAGCCGGCCCGCCGCGGGGTCCGCCGCCAGCCAGGCGCCGCCGGCGCGCACGTCGCGCACTCCGACGACGCCGTCGTGCGCTTCGGGCCACCACCGGCCGAGCGGATTCCACGGCCGCTCCGGGTCCTCGTCGCGGATCGCGAGCACGCGGGTGGGCTCGTCGGCGGACGCGGGAACGCGGATCACGACGGTGCACATGCGGGTCTCCTCGGAGGTGTCGCCCGGCCGTGGGGCCGGGGAGTCGGGCGGGCGTGCCAAGATCGGAGGGTGTTCGTCGTAGTCGGGGTCACCGGTGGCATCGCCGCCTACAAGACGGTGCAGCTCGTGCGCCTGCTGGTCAAGGCGGGGCACGAGGTGCATGTCGTCCCCACGGACGACGCCCTCCGCTTCGTCGGGCTGCCGACGTGGGAGTCGATCAGCCGCCACCCCGTGACGACCTCCGTCCACGACGACGTCGCGCGGGTCCGTCACGTCGCGCTCGGCCAGGCGGCCGACCTCGTGATCGTGGCGCCCGCGACGGCGAACACCCTGGCGAAGATGACCGCGGGGCTCGCGGACGACCTCCTCGGAACGACCCTACTCGCGACCACGGCACCGGTCGTCGTGGCCCCGGCGATGCACACCGAGATGTGGCGGCACCCCGCGACCGCCCACAACATGGCGACCCTTCGTGAGCGCGGCGTCATCGTGGTCGGTCCCGAGAGCGGCGAGCTGACCGGCGGCGACAGCGGACCGGGACGGATGTCGGAGCCCGAGGCGATCCTCGCCACGGCGCTCGCCGCGGTCGGGGGGACGACCGGCGACCTCGACGGGCTCCGCGTCGTGGTGAGCGCCGGCGGCACGCGTGAACCCATCGACCCGGTGCGGTTCATCGGCAACCGCTCGAGTGGCCGCCAGGGGGTGGCGGTGGCGCTGGCCGCCGCCGACCGCGGCGCCGACGTGGTGCTCGTCGCGGCGCATGTCGACGACGGCGTGCTGGACGCGGCATCCGCTCTCCCGTCGGTGCGGGTGGTGCGCGCGGGAACCGCGTCGGAGCTCGGTGCGGCCGTCGAGGCAGAGGCCGGCGGGGCGGACGTCATCGTGATGGCGGCTGCTGTCGCCGACTACCGGGTGGCCGAGGTGTCGCCGCTCAAACGCTCCAAGGAGGCCGCGCCGGCCGGCGGGATCACGCTCGACCTGATCGAGAACGACGACATCCTGGCCGGACTCGTCCGCCGCCGCCGCGATGGTCAGACGATCGTGGGGTTCGCCGCCGAGACACCGGGCGAGGGCGAGACGCTGCTCGATCGCGGGCGCCGGAAAGCCGCGCGCAAGGGCACCGACCTGCTGGCGGTGAACGAGGTCGGCTGGGCCAAGGGATTCGAGACCGCCGACAACGCGGTCACCGTCATCGACGGCGACGGCGAGGTCGTCGCGGCGCGCCGGGGGAGCAAGGCCGACGTCGCCGAAGCGCTCTGGGACGCCGTCGTCGCCGTGAGGCGAACCAGCGCGAATCCTAAGTAACGAAACAGTAACGGCGCATGTAGAGTGGTCCGCACCACGTCGACGATGACGTGGTGCACGACCTCGGAGGACATGCCCGATGCCCTACTCCGCGGCTTCCGATCGCCCGCGCGACCGGATCCACGCCCTGTCCGTCATGTGCGTGCTCGCCATCGCGAGCATCGTCATCGCCATCCTCGGCGCGACACCCGCGCGCGTCAGTTCGCATGAGCTGATGGGCGACGAGAGAACGCCCGGCGACGCCGCGTTCATCGCCAGCCATCGCGGCGGCGCCGCCACGGCGCCCGAGAACACGCTTCCCGCCATCACCGCCGCGCTCGCCGCGGGATTCGACTACGTCGAGGTCGACGTCGCGCTGACCGCGGACCGGCACCCGGTGCTGATGCACGACAAGACCGTCGATCGCACCACCGACGGCCACGGGCGGCTCGCTTCGCTGGCCCTCGCCGACGTGCGCGCCCTCGATGCCGGGTCGTGGTTCGATCCCGCCTATGCCGGAACCCCGGTGCCGACGTTCGCCGAGTTCCTCGATGCGCTGCTCGCGGCCGATGGGCGCGCGATCGTCGAGCTGAAGGGCGGATGGGATGCCGCGGCCGTCGACGCAGCGGTGGCCGAGGTCGCCGCACGCGCGCTCGAACCCCGGGTGGTGTTCGCGAGCTTCGACGCCCGCACCCTGGCGCTCGCCGCGGCCGAGTCGGACGTGCTCTCACGGCTCCTCATCCTGAAGCAGCTGCCGTCCGACGTCGTGAGCGCCGTCGCCGAGTCGGGCGCCCGCGGCGTGGTGGTCAGCCGCAAAGCGGTGCTGGCGCGCCCGGGAATCGTAGACGAGCTGCACGCGGCAGGCGCTCGCGTCGTCGTGTACACGCTCAACAGCGACACGCAGTGGGATGCGGTCACCGCGCTCGGCGTCGACGGGATCGTGACCGACGATCCGCACACGCTCTCGGAGTGGCAGAGCGCCTACGCCGGGCCCTGAGCCGACCGGGTGCGAGGTGGCCGTCGCGGCGTGGCCCGCGGCATCCCTCCCTCCCTCTCGTTAGGGTTCATATCGCGGCGCCCCGTGGCGGCGCGAGAGGACGGGTGACGTGGGAACGGTCCAGCAGAGCCGGGCGCAGCGGGTCGCGGTCGGGTGCGTCGCGCTGATCGCGCTCGTGGTCGTCGTCAGCGGATGCCGTCCGGAGCCGGCCGCGACGCCGTCGAGCAGCCCGTCGATCACGATGAAGGACCCGACCCCCGCCCCGTCCGTCTCACCGATCGAGACCCAGAAGCCGCAGGCCGACTTCGAGCTCCCCGCCGCGTGCGAGGAGATCTACTCCGCCGCCATGCTCGCGAGCCTGGAGTCGGCCAACCCGCCGCTGAACGACCCCGGCGTCACGATGCTGTCGACCGAGAACGCCGACCTGCTCGAGATCATCCACGGCGGCGCCCCGACGCTGCGATGCTCGTGGGGCCAGCCGAGCGAGTACGGCCTCGCGACGAACGTCACAGTGATCGACGATGACCAGACCGCCGCGATCCTGGCCGCCCTGCCGGCGGCCGGCTTCGGCTGCGAGGCGCTCGGGGACGGCACGGTGTGCCGGATCGAGCAGAAGGGCGTCACGCTCGACGACAAGGAGTACACCCGCGGCGAGACGCACTACGTCGGCGACGGCGCGGTGGTGACGACGGCCTGGATCAACTTCGCACCCGACGGCTACACCGAGGATGTGGTCGCAACGCTCTTCGGGTGACTCCGGCGGGCGGCCGTATCTCGAATCTGCATCCCTTCGGCGGGCCTGCTTCCCTCGACAGGGCCCTCGTCGCGTAGAATGGCCCGAGGGAAGAACCGCTGACGATGTCGCAGCTCGCAGAAGCGAGTGCCCGCGACCGTCGGCGCAATGTCCCCGATCCCGCGTTCGCGACGGCGTTCGCGCCGCCCGCGGGAGCGCGCAGAACCATCGGTGTCATCCGATCCTCGCCGGTCCCGAACCGGCACTCACGCTCAGGAGGAGCATGCCGACCACGGCACCCGCCCAGACGGCGCAGCGTCGCCGCAAGACCTCGTCCGCACGTCGCGACGACGAGGCCCCCATCATCCCGATCCTCGCCCGCAAGGTGCGCGAGGTCGAGGCCAAGGCCCAGCGCGGGAAGCTCGGGCCGACCAATCGCGTCAAGTTCCAGGTCATCGCGTTCCTGGTGCGCGAGGAGCGCGCCCGGGTGAAGGGCGACACCGAGCTGACGGATGCCGCGCGCGCGGAGCTGCTGAAGCGGCTCGACGGCGTCGCCACCATCCTCGCGAAGACCGCCGCCCGCGACACGTCTCTCATCCAGCTGCTCGAGGTCGATCAGGCCGCCTCGCCGGTCGCCCGGCGCATGCGGCGCGACTGGCTGCTCGAGTCGGGCGCCGAGCTCGCACCCGACGAGCTGATCATCACCGACGTCGCGCCGGTCGCGACGCCCGTCGTTCCCGCCGCGCTCGTCGAGCGCCAGGTGGTGCCGCAGCAGGTCGTGGCGCGCCGCGAGGCGAACCCCTTCCTCGCCCCCGACCTGTCTGCGCGTCCGTCCAAAGAGACGCCGCGTCGCCGTCTGGACAGCTGGGAGCTCATGGGCCCGCTGTACAAGGCGTTCGAGACCGGCGCCGGCGGCGGCAGCGCCACCATGGAGCTTCCGCCCGTCCCCGAGTTCGACCGCCTGTCACCCCGGGGCCTCGAGGTGATGCCCCACCAGTCGCGGTTCCTCGAGTCCGTGCGTGCGGGACACCGCACCTTCCTCCTCGCCGATGAGCCCGGCCTCGGAAAGACCGCGGAGTCGGTGCTCGCGGCATCCGTCGCCAACGCGTACCCGCTGCTGGCCGTCGTCCCCAACGTCGTGAAGATGAACTGGGCACGCGAGGTCGAGCGCTGGACGCCGCACCGTCGCGCGACGGTGATCCAGGGCGACGGCGAAGACATCGACGCGTTCGCCGACGTGTTCATCGTCAACTACGAGATCCTCGACCGTCACCTGTCGTGGCTGAGCTCGATCGGGCTCAAGGGCATGGTCGTCGACGAGGCGCACTTCATCAAGAACCTCACCTCGCAGCGGTCGCAGAACGTACTGGCCCTCGCCACGCGCATCCGCGAGCAGGTGCGCGACCCGCTCCTGCTGGCCCTCACCGGCACGCCGCTCATCAACGATGTCGAGGACTTCGACGCGATCTGGCGGTTCCTCGGCTGGACCAACGGCGAGAAGCCGGGTCCGGACCTCATGGAGAAGCTCGACGAGACCGGGCTGACGCCGGCCGACAAGGCGTTCTACCCCGAGGCGCGTGACGCCGTCATCTCGATGGGGATCGTCCGGCGCAAGAAGAAGGACGTCGCCGCCGATCTGCCCGACAAGCTCATCGCCGACCTGCCCGTGCAGCTCGACGACGAATTCGGCCGCTCGATCCGTCAAGCCGAACGCGAGCTCGGCGAGCGGCTCGCCGCGCGCTACCGCCGCATCATCGAGGCCCGCGGCGACCGCGGCCACGGTCCCGGCCACATCGACGACGACATCGTGCGCCTGGTGGCGCAGAACGAGCTCGAGGAGTCGAAGGCGGCCGGCACGGGCTCCGAGAACGTCTTCACGATGGTGCGCAAGATCGGTCAGGCCAAGGCCGTGCTCGCCGCCGACTACGCGGTGCAGCTGCAGCGCTCCGTCGGCAAGGTCGTCTTCTTCGCCAAGCACATCGACGTCATGGACGCCGCCGAGGCGCACTTCGCCGGGGCAGGGCTCAAGACGGTGTCGCTGCGCGGCGATCAGACGACGATCGCGCGCCAGGGCGCGATCGACGCGTTCAACAACGATCCCGACGTCGGAATCGCGGTCTGCTCGCTCACCGCTGCGGGCGTCGGCGTCAACATGCAGGCATCGTCGAACGTGGTGCTCGCCGAGCTCTCATGGACCGCGGCCGAGCAGACGCAGGCCATCGACCGCGTGCACCGCATCGGTCAGGACGAGCCGGTCACGGCGTGGCGGATCATCGCGGCGCACACGATCGACACGAAGATCGCCGAGCTGATCGACTCGAAGCAGGGGCTCGCGGCGCGGGCGCTCGACGGTGAGGCCGTCGACCCGCAGTCGAGCGACTCGGTGCAGCTGTCGGCGCTCATGCACGTGCTGCGGCAGGCGCTCGGCGGGGCGTAGCCCGTATACCGGGGAGGGGCGGCGCGGATTCGCGCCGCCCTTCGTCGTCGGCGCGGACCCGAGCGATCCGTGTGGCAGGGCGGGCCGCCCGGCACTAATGTCGGGGGAGGCAGCGTCGCCGACTCTCTTCACCCGACAGCGAGGAACACAGCTATGAAGATCGGCATCCTGACGAGCGGCGGCGATTGCCCCGGACTGAACGCGGTCATCCGTGGTGTCGTGCTCAAGGGCACGACCACATACGACCTCGAGTTCGTCGGCATCCGCGACGGCTGGCGGGGTGTCGTGGACGGCGACTTCTTCCCGCTCACGCGGCACGAGGTGAAGGGGCTGTCGAAGGTCGGCGGCACGATCCTCGGCACCAGCCGCACGAACCCCTACGAGGGTCCGCGCGGCGGCGCCGAGAACATCGCGAAGACGATGTACGGCCACCGCATCGACGGCATCATCGCGATCGGGGGCGAGGGCACCCTCGCGGCGGCCAACCGCCTGGCGAACGACGGCATCAACGTGCTGGGCGTTCCCAAGACCATCGACAACGACCTCCGCGCCACCGACTACTCCTTCGGCTTCGACACGGCCGTGAACATCGCCACCGACGCGATGGACCGCCTGCGCACGACCGGCGACTCGCACCAGCGCTGCATGGTCGCCGAGGTCATGGGCCGCCATGTCGGCTGGATCGCCCTGCACGCCGGGATGGCCGCCGGCGCCCACGCCATCTGCATCCCCGAGGTGCCGATGTCGATCGACGAGATCTGCGCCCAGGTCACGAAGGCCCACGACCGCGGGCGCGCGCCGCTCGTCGTGGTCTCGGAGGGCTTCACGCTCACCGGCATGGACGAGGCGTTCAGCGACAAGGGCCTCGACGCGTTCAACCGCCCGCGCCTCGGCGGCATCAGCGAGGTCCTCGCGCCCGAGATCGAACTGCGCACCGGCATCGAGACGCGCTCCACCGTGCTCGGCCACATCCAGCGCGGCGGCTCGCCGTCCGGCTTCGACCGCGTGCTGGCCACGCGCCTCGGCCTGCACGCCGCGGATGCCGTCGTCGACGGCGCCTGGGGCCAGATGGTCGCGATGCGCGGCACCGACATCGTGCGCGTGCCGTTCGCCGAGGCCCTCGGCGAGCTCAACACCGTCCCGCTGTACCGCTACGAGGAAGCCGCCGCCCTCTTCGGCTGACACGGCCTGCGGGCAACGTGACGACGGGACGGATGCCGCGGGCCGCGGCATCCGTCCCGTCTTCGCGTCGCGGGGCCCGGGAATCGCCGAGCCAGGCGATTCCCACCGAAAGCTGGGACGACGTCCCCGGTCCCGGCGGGCATCCCTTGGTTCGATGCGCGCCGGACCGGTCGGCTCTCAGGCGTCGGCGACGCCAAGGACGTCCAGCAGCCAGGCGAGCTCGAACGCGCGCTCGCGCCAGGCGTTGTAGCGCCCGCTGACGCCACCGTGGCCGGCCACCATCTCGCACTTCAGCAGCGCGTCGGCGCCGACTTCGCGCAGGCGCGCCACCCACTTCGCCGGCTCGACGTACAGCACCCGGGTGTCGTTGAGCGATGTGACGGCGAGGATGCGCGGGTACGCGGCATCCGTCCGGACGTTCTCGTACGGCGAGTACGACTTCATGTAGGCGTAGACGTCCGCGTTGTGCAGCGGATCGCCCCACTCGTCCCACTCGATGACGGTGAGCGGCAGCGACGGGTCGAGGATCGTCGTCAGCGCGTCGACGAACGGCACGTCGGCGAGGACGCCCGCGAAGAGCTCGGGCGCGAGGTTGGCCACCGCGCCCATCAGCAGTCCACCGGCCGAGCCGCCCTCGGCGACCAGCTGCGCAGGGGTCGTGAATCCGTGGTCGATGAGGTGCAGCGCGCAGTCGACGAAATCCGTGAACGTGTTGCGCTTGCTGAGCAGCTTGCCGTCCTCGTACCACTGGCGGCCCATCTCGCCGCCGCCACGCACGTGGGCGACGGCGAACACCACGCCGCGGTCGAGCTCCGACAGGCGCGGCACCGAGAACCCGGGTTCGATGGAGTGCTCGTACGACCCGTAGCCGTACAGGTGCACCGGGCGCGGCGCGGCGCCTGCGTCGCCGAACGACCGCTTGTACACGAGCGAGATGGGGACCTGCGTGCCGTCCTGCGCGGTCGCCCAGACGCGCGCCTGCGCGTATTCGTCGGGCTCGTAGCCGCCCAGCACCGGCTGGCGCTTGCGCAGGTGCAGCTCGCGCGTGGCGACGTCGAGGTCGTACACGGTGCCCGGCGTGACGAAGGAGCCGTAGCCCAGGCGCAGCAGCGGGGGAGCCCACTCCGGGTTGCCGCCCGTGCCGACGGAGTACAGCGGTTCGTCGAACGCGATCTCGCTCACGTCGCCGGTCGCGTAGTCGAGCATGCCGAGCCGGGGGAGGCCGCCTCGGCGGTAGCCGACGACACCCCAGTCGCGGAACGTCGACACGCCCAGCAGGCGCTCGCCGGGACGGTGGGGGATCACGACCGAGCGCTCGCCGGTCGGATCGGATGCCGCCACCCGCACCAGCTCGAAGTCCAGGGCGCCGTCGTTGTGGAGGACGAACAGCACGTCCTCGCCGTCGACGACGGCGTGGTCGGAGTCGTATTCGACACCCTCGGTGCGCGGCCACACGACGCGCGGCTCGCCGCGCAGGTCGTCGGCATCCAGCAGCCATTCCTCCGACGTGATCGACGAGCCCAGGCCGATCATGAGGAAGCGGTCGCTCCGCGTGAATCCGGCGCCCACCCAGAACTTCTCGTCGGGTTCGTGGAACAGCTTCGCGTCGTCGGCGACCGCGGTGCCCAGCTCGTGCAGCCACACGGTGTCGGGCCGCCACGCGTCGTCGACGGTGGTGTAGACGATGAAGCGGCCGTCGGGGGAGAACGTCGCACCGGCGAAGGTGTCGGGGATCTCGTCGGGCAGCTGCTCGCCCGTGGCGAGGTTGCGCACGCGCACCAGGTAGCGCTCATCCCCCGCGACGTCCACGCCGTAGAGCATCAGGGTGCCGTCGTTGGAGACCTCGAAGCTGCCGAGCGAGAAGAACTCGTGGCCGTCGGCCTCGATGTTGCCGTCCAGCAGGATCTGCTCGCCGGGCACCTCCACGTCGGGGGAGAGCTCGGGCGGCGTCCAGTCGTCGGCGGAGGCGAGCGGGGCGCGGCATTGGATGCCGTACTGCTTGCCCTCCACCGTGCGGCCGTAGTACCACCAGCCGCCCCGCCGCGTGGGCACCGAGAGGTCGGTCTCGAGTGTGCGGTCCTTGATCTCGCCGAAGATGCGCTCGCGGAGCCCTTCGAGGTGGGCGGTGCGCTGCTGCGTGTAGGCGTTCTCGGCCTCGAGGTGGGCGATGACCGCGGCGTCCTCCTTCGCGCGGAACCACTCGTAGCGGTCCTCGACGTCGTCGCCGTGGTGCGAGCGGACGGTGATCCTGCTCTCGGCGACGGGGGGACGGATGCCGGCGGCAGGGGCGGACGTGGCGGGTACGGGGTCGCTGAGGGTCACCGTTCCACGGTAGTCGCCTCCGAGTTGACCGTCAGGATCGCCGATGTAGGATTCTTCCTGGCCGGTTGCCGGTACCTGAATCCTTGGTGAACTGTTCGTTCGTCGCGCCGATCTCGTCGGCACCATCTCTCCACTCCTCCTCACCGAAAGCGAACGGTGGAAACCGCAACCCTCATCATCGTTCTGGTGATAGCGCTGGCGCTGTTCTTCGACTTCACGAACGGCTTCCACGACACGGCGAACGCGATGGCGACGCCCATCGCCACCGGCGCCCTCAAGCCCAAGACCGCCGTGCTCCTCGCCGCGGTGCTCAACCTCGTCGGTGCGTTCCTGTCGACCGAGGTGGCACAGACCATCTCGGGCGGGATCATCAACGAGGATCAGATCTCGGCGAACATCTTTCCCGAGATCATCCTCGCCGGCCTCATCGGCGCCATCACGTGGAACATGCTGACGTGGCTCCTGGGTCTTCCGTCGTCGTCGTCGCATGCGCTGTTCGGCGGCCTCATCGGCGCCACGATCGTCGGCGTCGGCTTCACGGCGGTCAACTTCGACGTGGTCATGTCCAAGGTGATCCTGCCGGCGTTCATCGCGCCGGTGACCGCGGGGATCATCGCGTTCACGGCGACCAAGCTCGCGTACGTCCTCACCCGTCGTTACGACAGCAAGCCCGACGGGCGCGACGGCTTCCGCTTCGGGCAGATCTTCACCTCGTCGCTCGTCGCCCTGGCGCACGGCACCAACGACGCGCAGAAGACGATGGGCATCATCACGCTCCTGCTGATCACCGCCGGCCTGCAGTCGGCGTCGAACCCCGAGCCGCAACTGTGGGTGGTGTTCGCCTGCGCGATCACGATCGCCCTGGGCACCTACATGGGCGGCTGGCGCATCATCCGCACGCTCGGCAAGGGACTGACCGAGGTCAAGCCCGCGCAGGGCTTCGCGGCTGAGGCGTCGACCGCCTCGACGATCCTCGCCTCGAGCGCCCTCGGGTTCGCTCTGTCGACCACCCAGGTCGCGTCGGGGTCGGTGATCGGATCGGGCCTGGGCCGCCGGGGCTCGCAGGTGCGTTGGCGCACCGCCGGCCGCATCATGGTCGGCTGGATCCTCACGCTGCCCGCCGCCGGCGCCGTCGGCGCCGCTGCGGCCCTGATCGTCGTGTGGCTCCCCGTCTGGGGCGTCATCATCGACGCGCTGCTCGCCGTGGGGATCATCACGTTCCTCTTCCTCCGCTCCCGTCGCGACGAGGTCACGGCCGCCAACGCGATGAGCGAGGTCGCCGACTCCGGTCGCGCCGTCAAGGTCAAGCGCAACCCGCCGCCCACTCGTCGTCAGCGCGCCCTCGCGCGTGAAGAGGCGCGCCGCGTCGCGGCGGCGCAGAGTGCGGCCCAGACCGCGGCGAAGAAGGCGGCGAAGGCCGCGAAGGCTGCGGAGCGATCTGCGAACGGCCCGAAGAACGGTGGCCCGCGATGACCATCCACTGGGACTCCTTCGTGCAGGTCTTCGTCGCCGCCTTCGTCTCGGCGGTGCTCGTGGTCGGCTTCTACTCGCTCGGGCTGCGGCTGCTCGTCCGCGCCGGCCGCGCGCCCGTCGTGGCACCGGCCGAGTTCACCGACGCGATCACCGTGATCTCCGAGAAGGAGGCGCGCCGCGCCGAGAAGGCCGCCGCCAAGGCTGCGAAGCGCAGCCCGCTGACGGACGGGCAGAAGCGCTTCGCGCTCGTGACCGCTTACGTCTGCTTCGCCGTCTGCGCCGCTGCCGTCCTCGGCGGCCTGCTGCTCATCCTGTTCAACCACTGACGGCCGCCGCCGGGCCTCGTCGGCGCCGAGCGTCTCGGCGCTGAGCCCGTCGAACGCCGGGGCCGGTGTCCGCAGGCTCCTGCGGCATGCGCCGCCGCAGGCGGGTGCCGGGTGCGCCGTGTCGGAGTGAGCGCCTAGGCTGTGGCCCATGGCCTCCCTGCCCCGTCCCGACGACTCCGGCTCGTCGCCGGGCGCCCCCGGGCGGGTCAGGCCTGCCGCGACGGTGCAGTTCGGCCAGCACCCGCCTGCGCGGCGCACGCTGCTGCACATCAGCGACACCCACCTGCTCGCGGGCAACGTGCCGCTCGGCGGGCGCTTCGACACGGCGGCGAACCTCACCCAGGCGCTGATCGCGGCCGAGGCCACCGGCATCCGTCCCGACGCCATCGTGTTCACGGGCGATCTGACGGATCTCGGCGAGCCCGAGGCGTACACGGCCCTGCGCGAGGCGGTCGAGCCCGTCGCCGAGCGGCTGGGGGCGCCCGTCGTGTGGCTGGCGGGCAACCACGACGAGCGGCCGGCTCTGCGCCGCGACCTGCTCGGCCTGGAGCCGACGCAGGAGCCCGTCACCGGCGTGTGGGACCTCGGCGGCCTGCGATTGGTCGGGCTGGACTCGACGGTGCCCGGGTGGCACCACGGCGATCTGGACTCCGCGCAGCTGGACTGGCTGCGCGACGTGCTCGCGACCCCCGCGCCGCTCGGCACGATCCTCGCCCTCCACCATCCGCCGCTGCCGTCGCACGTGCCGCTGTTCGACATCCTCGAGCTGCGCGACCAGGGACGCCTGGCCGAAGTCATCGCGGGCACCGACGTGCGCGCCATCCTCGCCGGACACCTGCACTATTCGACGAGCGGAACGTTCGCAGGCGTCCCGGTGAGCGTCGCCGCCGCCACCTGCTACACGATGAACCTGGCGCGGGCAGCGGTCGACGTGAACGGCATGGACGCCGGCCAGTCCTTCCACCTCGTGCACGTGTACGACGACACGATCACGCATGCCGTCGTCCCGGTCCTCCAGGCGCCCACCGCCGACGTCTTCTCCGCGGAATGGGTGGAGCGGATGTCGCGCCTCACGCCCGAGCAGCGGCTCGAGGCGTTCTCGCGCAAGCCGCACTGAGCGGGCTCGACCGCCGTCGTCGGGCCACGTCGGCGGCCGCCCGCGTGTACGGCGGGAGGCCGCGTGCTGTACGCCGCGTATAAGCCGCTCCGGAGGGGGCGCGAGTAGTCTCGAACCATCCCGGCACACCGCTGTGAACGACCCACGAGGACACCACACACATGTCACTGGACGCAATGACGCGAACCCGCATCGAGACCGACTCCCTGGGATCCATGGAGATCCCCGCCGACGCGTACTGGGGCATCCACACGGCCCGCGCGCTGGAGAACTTCCCGATCTCCAAGCGGCCGATCTCGGTCTATCCCGACCTGGTGCGTGCGCTCGCGATGGTGAAGCAGGCCTCCGCCCGCGCCAACCGCGAGATCGGGGTCCTCGATCCCGCCAAGGCCGACCTCATCGACCGCGCGGCGCAGCTCGTCATCGAGGGGCAGTTCCACGACCAGTTCGTCGTCGGCGTGATCCAGGGCGGTGCCGGGACGTCGACCAACATGAACGCGAACGAGGTCATCACCAACGTCGCGCTCGAGCTCGCCGGCCGTCCCAAGGGCGACTACGCGTTCCTGTCTCCGATCGACGACACCAACCGCAGCCAGTCCACGAACGACGTCTACCCGACCGCGATCAAGGTCGGGCTCGGCCTGGACCTCAAGAGCCTGCTGGAAGAGCTCGACCTGCTGCGCCGGGCATTCCTCGCCAAGGCGGTGGAGTTCCACGACGTGCTGAAGGTCGGCCGGACGCAGCTGCAGGATGCCGTGCCGATGACGCTCGGCCAGGAGTTCCACGGCTTCGCGACCACGCTGGGCTACGACCACCAGCGCCTCACCGAGAACGCGTACCTCCTGTACGAGATCAACATGGGCGCCACGGCCATCGGCACGGGCATCACGACAAATCCGTCCTACGCTCCCGCCGTCCTGCAGCACCTGCGCGACATCTCGGGCCTCGACCTCGCCACGGCGAGCGACCTGGTCGAGGCGACGAGCGACACCGGTTCGTTCATGTCGTTCTCGTCGTCTCTCAAGCGCAACGCGATCAAGCTCTCGAAGATCTGCAACGACCTGCGGCTCCTCTCGTCGGGCCCGCAGGCCGGGTTCGGCGAGATCAACCTCCCGGCGCGGCAGGCGGGCTCGAGCATCATGCCGGGCAAGGTCAACCCGGTGATCCCCGAGGTCGTCAACCAGGTGGCGTTCGCCGTCGCAGGCTCCGACCTCACGGTGACGATGGCGGTCGAGGGCGGCCAGCTGCAGCTGAACGCGTTCGAACCGGTGATCGCGCACTCGATCTTCCAGTCGATCACCTGGCTGCGTCAGGCGATGCTCACCCTCCGGGTCAACTGCGTCGAAGGCATCACCGCGAACCGCGAGCGCCTGGGCGCCATGGTCGGCAACAGCGTCGGCGTGATCACGGCGCTCACGCCCTTCATCGGCTACGCCGCTGCGGCGGCACTCGCCAAGACCGCCCTGCTCACCGGGCACAGCGTCGCCGACCTCGTCGTCGAGGCGGGTCTGATGTCGCGGGACGAGGTAGCGAAGCAGCTCTCGCCGGCGCGGCTGTCGGGCCTGGAGACGGTGACGGCCGCCATCCCGGTCCAGCAGGCGCCGGAAGACGTCGTCGTGGAGCAGCGCGCCGAGTCTCGCTGAGCGGTTGCCGCGGGCGGCTCCCCATCGATAACGTCGGGGGGACTCGAACGAAAGGCGAGAAATGACCGATCCGCAGAACCCGGCCGCACCCGAGCCGCCTCAGCAGCCCGCGGGGGAGCCGACTGCGCCTCAGCCGCCCGCCGACGCGCCCCCCGCGGGCTGCTGAGG
>NZ_JBJDRK010000071.1:0-19082 GCF_044987405.1 Microbacterium sp. ZW T2_14
ACGACACGGGCGGCGGCGGTGCGACCCCGTCGTACGCGGCGACCCGGGAGAGCCAGGCGTTCGGCGTGGCGTCATCGAACGGCGCCTCGGCGGCGGCCACGCGACGCTCGAGATCGAGGGCGAGCGCGTCGAGCCGTTCGACCACGTCGAGCGGGTAGCCGTAGGCGACGCGGTGCTCGTCCCACTCGTCGCGATCGTCGATGAACAGTCCGCGTTCGTCGATCGCCTTCACGACGTCGAGGTCCATGTCGATGCCGCGCGGCTCGCGGTTCTCCCAGCGGATGTCCCAGGCGATGTCGATGTAGATGCGCACGCGCCGCGGCGATCCGTGGACGGTCATGGCGTAGTCGCCGCTCGGCGGGAGCAGCGTGACGTTCGGGCCGTCGGCGACGAACTCCAGCCCGGGGCGCACGTTGCGCCAGCCGTCCGGCTGCCCGATCCAGTCGCCCCAGCGGTCGCTGCCCAGGTAGATGCCGTCGTTGACCCAGTGGTCGCCACCGTCCCACTTCGTCCAGCGGAACTGCAGTGGAGCGCCCGGCGCGGGGCGGTCGGCGGGGACGGAGCTGTGCTGTGCGTCGGCGTCGGCAGTCACCCCGCGAGTCTAGGCTGGAGGGGTGACATCTGCGCATCGCCCGCCCCAGCTGGTGGTCGAGACCCGCGAGATCGAGCACGTCGACGACCTCCTGGCCTACGCCTCTCCCGACGAGCCCCTGGCGTGGCTGCGTCGGGGGGACGGCATCGTCGGCATCGGCGAGGTCGGCGGCTACGCGCGCAGACCGCACAGCGCCCCCGGTGTCGACGCGGCCGCGATGCCCGGCGCCGCCGACACCTGGCGCGGCATCGCGGCGACGGCCCAGGTCGACGACCCGCTCGGCCTGCCCGGCACGGGCCTCGTGGCGTTCGGCACTCTCGTCTTCGACGAGCGGTCGTCGGGCACCAGCCGCCTCATCGTGCCGCAGGCCGTCGTCGGGCGGCACCGCGGACGGTCGTGGGTCACGCGGATCCGCCAGGCCTCCACGGACCTCACCGACCCCGCCGTCGAGCCGAGACCCTACGGACCGCACTGGTCGGGCACGCTCGGCCCCGGCACTCTGGACCCGGCCGGCTATCAGGCGGCAGTGCGGCAGGCGGTCGACGCCATCGTCGCCGGTGAGCTCGAGAAGGTCGTGCTGGCGCGCGACCTCGTCGGCACCGTACCTGCGGGCGCCGATCTGCGCCGCCTCGTCCGCGCCCTGTCGCACGACTACCCCGACACGTGGACCTTCGCCGTGGACGGCCTCATCGGGGCGAGTCCCGAGACGCTCGTCACCGCCTCCCGCGGGGTCGTGACGGCCCGCGTGCTCGCCGGGACGATCCCGCGAGGAACCGACGCGCACGACGACGCCGGAGCATCCAGCTCCCTCGCTCACAGCTCCAAGGACCTCGAAGAGCACCGGTTCGCCGTGCAGAGCGTGCTGGAGACCCTCCGGCCGCACGTCAGCCATCTGCGCGCCGACCCCGAGCCGTTCACGCTGAAGCTGCCGAACCTCTGGCATCTCGCGACGGATGTCGCCGGCGACCTCGCCGACCACGCATCGGCGCTCGATCTGGTGGCGGCGCTGCACCCCACCGCGGCCGTGGCGGGAACGCCGCGGGATGCCGCGCTCGACCTGATCCAACGGCTCGAGCCGTTCGATCGCGGCCGCTATGCCGGGCCGGTCGGCTGGATCGACGGCGAAGGCAACGGCGAATGGGCGATCGCGCTGCGGTGCGCGCAGATCGGCGCCGAGCCGGCGCGCCGTTTCGCCGCCTACAGCGACACGATCCCCGTCGTCGCGCACGCCGGCGCGGGCATCGTCGCGCAGAGCAACCCCGAAGCGGAGCTGCTCGAGACGCGCGTGAAGTTCCGTCCCATCGTGGACGCGCTGGCGTGAGCGCACCCGCCTCGCTGCCGACCCGCGGGAACGCGGTGCTGACGAATCTTCGCCTCGTCGACGGCGTCACGCCGGAGCCGCAGGACGGCCTCGCGCTGGTGATCGAGGACGGTCTGATCGCGGATGTGGTGGCCGCGGCATCCGTCCCCGCCTCCGTCGCGTCCATCGACCTGGGCGGCGGCTTCGTGATGCCCGGCCTCGTCAACATGCACAATCACTTCTCGCTCTCGCTCCCCGGGCCGGGCGGCGACGCGGTGAGCGCGCTGGGTCCGTACGATCTGGCGCTGTACATGGCGGATGCCGCGCGGCGGACGCTGCTCGCGGGCGTGACGACGGTGCGGAGCGTGGCCGAGAAGGCCGGAGCGGACTTCGCGCTGCGGCGGGCGATCGAGGCCGGACAGGTGCTCGGACCGCGGATCCGCACCGCAGGCCGCGCGCTGTGCTGCACCGGCGGGCACGGCCACGACACCGACGACACGATCGAGTGCGACGGCGCCGACGCCTTCGCACGCGGCGTGCGCAGTCAGGTCGCGCTCGGCGCCGACCTCATCAAGCTGATGATCTCGGGCGGCATCGCCGGCGAGCACGAGCAGATCTCGACGGCCCAGCTGACCCGCGACGAGATGCGCGCCGCCATCACGACGGCGCACGCGTGGGGCCGAAAGGTCACCGCCCATGCCGGGCCGTCCGCGGTCATCGCGGAAGCGGTCGAGCTCGGCCTCGACTGCGTCGAGCACGGCTATGCGCTCACCCCGGAGGTCGCGCGGCTCATGGCCGAGCATGGCACGGCACTCGTGCCGACGCTGGTGGTGACGCGGGCGCAGGCGTTCTTCGACGACCTCGGCGTGCCGCCATGGATGCAGCAGCGCTCGCTCGGAGCCGCCGAGCGGCACCTGGAGTCCTACCGCCACGCGCTCGACGCGGGCGTGGAGGTCCTGCTGGGCAGCGACATGCCGCCCTACTGGGCGTTCGGGGGCACCAGCGCCATCGTGCGGGAGCTCGAGCACATGCAGGCCGGCGGCCTCTCGGCCCCGGACGTCATCCGGGCTGCGACCGCAGGGCCGGCACGCTGGCTCGGCGACGAGGAGCGGTACGGGATGCTGCGCCCCGGCCTCTCCGCCGACCTCATCGCCCTGCGGGAAGACCCCACGGCGAGCATCGGGGCGCTGCGGACCCTCCACTTCGTCATGGCCTCGGGCGTGGTCGTCCGCGACGACCGCGACGGTCGCACCGCGTAGCCCGGCCACCCCGCAGTCCGGCCACCGCGCAGTCCGGCCACCGCGTAGTTCGGCCACCGGGACTAGCGGGCTGCGGGCACCGGCCCTGCCAGCAGCGCGCGCAGCGGGTCGAGTCCCATCGGCCCGAGGGCGAGCGCATCGCGGTGGAAGGCACGGAGTGAGAAGTCAGCGCCCTCGGCGGACTCGCGCGCGGCTCGCGCCTCCAGCCACAGTCGCGCCCCGACTTTGAACGCCAGGGCCTGGCCCGGCCAGCCCAGATACCGGTCGACCTCGAAGCCGGCGAGAGAGGGCTCGACCAGCGCGAAGGCGACGAGCATGCGGCGGGCGAGCTCGGGCGTCCACTCCCCCTCGCTGACGAGAGCGTTCTCGGGGATGGCGCGGCCGGTGTGCAGGCCGATGTCGGCGACGATGCGCACCGACCGCCAGATCTGTCCCAGGAGCAGACCGAGGCGCTCGGCGGTGTCGCGGATGAGACCGAGCTCGTCGGCGAGCTGCTCGGCGTAGTGCGCCCACCCCTCGGCATAGCCGTGGATGTGGCACAGGTGCCTCTGCCAGGCGTGCAGCTCGGGATAGGCGGCGGTGAGCGCGAACTGGAGGTGGTGGCCGGGGACGCCCTCGTGGTGGACGCTCGTCACCTCCTGCCAGGTGGCCGCGACCGGAACGCCGCTCGGAATCGTCCACACCACCCGCCCCGGCGTCGATCCGTCGGGCGCGCCGGGCGTGTAGTAGACCACACCCGATGCCGCCTCCGACACGAGGCACTCCACGTTGCGCACCGACGCGGGCAGGTCGAAGGCCGGCTCCACGGCATCGATGGTCTCGGCGACGCGCGTGGTCAGCCATGTGCGGATGGCGTCGACACCTTCCAGCCGGTAGCGCGGGTCGGAATCGAGAACGGATGCCGCGGACCGCACCGGATCGTCCCCGCTCCCGCCGAGCTCGCGCGCGAGGGCACGCGCCTCGCCGGTCAGCCGCTCCAGCTCGGCCCAGCCGAACGCATAGGTCTCCCCGACGTCGATGCGGGCTCCGAGCATGCCGGCGGACAGGTCGGCGTAGACCTGCTCGCCGACGCCGTCGGCCGCCGGCGCCACGGGGCGCAGCTCGACGCGCAGCACCTCGACGAGCTCGGCGAGCGCCGTCGCTATCTCATCGGCCGCTGCCCGCACCCGCGCGGCGTCCGTCGCGCCGGCGCCGTCGGCGAGCGGAACGGATCCGAACCAGTCCGAGGCGATCCAGCCCTGTACCTGATCGGCGAGCGTGTCCAACTGCCGGACGGGCGCGACGCCGGTCCCCGTGAAGCGATCGGCGTGGTCGCGCGACCAGCGCAGGGCTCGCACGTACTGGCGGACAGCGGCCGGCGCCGCCTCCAGACCCTCGAGGAGCGCTCGGCCCGCGGCATCCGGAGTCACCGTCAGCCCCTCGAACGAGGAGCGCACCAGGTGCACCGGCGTCGCGAGACCGGCGACGAGGCGCGACGTGAAACCCGTGTCGAACAGCATCCGCTCGCGCTCGAGACGCTCCCCCAGTGCGGCCCGCAGGGTCTCGTCGCCGGGACCCGCCGATCGCAGCGCCGCGAGCGTCTCGCCCTGCAGGTCGTACTTGCGCACCAGCCATTCGGGCGAGAGGTCGGGCAGCGGCGGGCCCGCAGCGCCGATCGCCATCGCGGCGTCGGGCTCGTGGGCGGCGAGTTCTCGGACGTACGCGTCCGCGGCGAGGCGGACCGGATCGGGGGTGCTCACCCGCTCCACCCTAAGCGCGACGATCCGGGGGCCGGGGCCCCGGGATCGTCGCGGCATCACACCGAGCGCTGGTAGGCGCGGATGGAGCGGACCGCCCACAGGAAGGCGAGCGCGGCGAGCACCGCCAGTCCGCCCGCCTGCCACCAGCCCGCGGCCGGGTATTCGCCGGTCAGCCCGCCGCGGCCGAGCTCTACGGCCCAGTTCATGGGGTTCCATCGCGCGACGTCCTGCACCCACTCCGGCATGAGGTCGGCGGGCATCATCGTCGTCGACAGGAACGTCGCCGGCAGCACGATGAGCTGCGACAGGCTGATCAGCGCGATCTGGCTGCGGGAGATGAGGGCCACGGCCGTCGACGCGCAGCAGAAGATCGTCGCCAGCAGGGTCGCGACGCCGAGCGTGATCAGCATGCCGCCGACGCCGCCCGAGTACCGGGCGCCGGCGAGCCAGCCGATGCCGAGCACGACCAGCGACTGGACGAGGTTGATGATCAGCTGCTGGGCGAGCTGCCCGCTGATGATCGCCGACCGGTGCACCGGCGACGTCAGGTACTGATCCATGACGCCGGAGCCGATGTCGTCGATGTAGCCGGTTCCCGCCCACGCGCCGGAGTAGAGCACCGTCATCATGAGGATGCCCGGGACCAGGTAGTCGATGTATCCGCCGGCTCCCGTGGCAGCGCTGAACTGGGGCAGATCGCCGAGCGTCGAGAACACGGCGCCGAACAGCACGATCCAGATGACCGGCTGGATGAGCGACATCACCGGTCCCCACGCCTGGCGTAGCGACGAGATGAGCCAGCGGCGCAGGACCTGTCCGGCCTGCGTGAACCACCCGGCACGACCGGCCCGGGTGTGGCGGGCTTCGTGGTGAGTGAGGGCGAATGCGGTGCTCATGCGGCGACTCCCGTCGTGTCGGCGTCCGTGCGGGACGCGGAGTTCCCGCTCGTGGTCGGGTCGAACGTGTGACCGACGAAGTGGAGGTACACGTCGTCGAGGGTGGGATGGGATGCCGCGACCTGCCCGTAGCGGATGCCCGCGGCATCCAGAGCCACGATGACCGCCCCGACGGCTGCGGAGGCATCGTCGGTGCGGGCGGCGAGCACGCCGTCGACACCGCTCGCCTCGATCACGACGTCGCGGAGGCCCGGCACGCGCCCGATCGCAGCACGGACGGCCGCGGCGTCGGGCTCGACGAGCGAGACGCGCACCGAGTCGCCGTGCAGCGCGGCCTTGAGCTCGGCGGGGGTGCCCTGCACGACCGCCCGGCCGCGGTTGACCAGGAGCAGGTCGTCCGCCAGGCGGTCGGCCTCCTCCATGTAGTGGGTCGTCAGCACCACGGTGAGCGGCTGTCGGCCCTCGCGGGCCGCCGGCTCCTGCCCCGCGAGCCGCCGGATCTCGGCCCACATCGTCGCGCGGGCCTCCGGGTCCAGGCCCGTCGTGGGCTCGTCGAGGAAGAGCACGCGCGGACGGTGCACGAGCGCCGCAGCGACGTCGAGCCGACGGCGCATGCCGCCCGAGAACGCGCCGACGGGGCGCTGGGATGCCTCGGCCAGGCCGAACTCGTCGAGCAGGCGCAGCGCCCGAGCGCGGGCATCGCGCGGCGCCACACCGCGCAGCCGGCCGGCGATCTCGAGGTTCTCACGCGCGGTCAGCACCGGGTCGGTGCTCGAGCCCTGTGAGACGTAGCCGATCGCGGCGCGCACGGCGGCGGGGTCGGTCGCGACGTCGTGGCCGGAGACGGACGCCGTGCCGCTCGTCGGGCGTGACAGCGTCGTGAGGATCTTGGTCGTGGTGGACTTGCCGGCGCCGTTCGGGCCGAGAAGGCCGAACACTCGGCCGGCCCCGACGGAGAATCCGAGACCGTCCAGCGCCCGGACAGCGGGTCTGCGGCCGCGGCCGGGATAGACCTTGACCAGGTCGCGGGCGACGATGGCGGTGCCGTCGTCGGTGGAGTTTTCAGGCATGGCGAAGCATCCCTTCCTTCGAATGTGGTAGCGGCTTCCCGGTCGTTGAGCGGGCGAGGAACGAGCGAGACGAGACGCGCGGGGTCGCGCGGAATTCAGGCGCGTTTCGTCTCGCTGCGCTCGCTCAACGACCGGCGGGCTTGTCGGGGGTGAAGAGCATGCGGGCGAGCACGAACATCATGAGGGCGAAGCCCGCCACGAAGGCGACCGGCGCCCACCACCAGCCGACCGTGAAGACCAGCACCGCGATGACGGCGAAGGTGACCAGCCAGATGGCGGCGGTGTACACGCCGAAGCGCGCGGCGGTCTCGGGCTCGCGCTCGAACCGGTTGGGCGGCTCGTTGCGCAGCGCCTCGCGGGTCCAGGCCTTGTGGCGGTTCGTCTGGGTCGCGCCGAGGAACGAGAAGAGGACGATCGAGGCGATCACTCCCAGCGCCGCGAACACGATGCCCCAGACGGGCATCGTGCCCAGTGCGACGAGCCCGCCGAACCCGAGCCCGTACGCGCCGAGGAACGTCGCGAGGCCGTAGGCGACCGCGCGCGTCCGCGGCATGGGGTGGTTGGTGGTGGTCTCCTGCGACAGCGAGTCGCCGACGACCAGGCCGAGCGCGGCCGCGGCGAGGCCGAAGAGCGCGAGCTGACCGCCGACGGCCACCGGCAGCAGGCCGGTCGCGCCGAGGACGCCGAGCGTGATTCCGAGTGTGGCGACGATCGACCACACCACGACCCTCACGACGAAGCCCGGCTTCGGGCGGACCCGATGGCGCAGGACGAGCGACGTGTAGTCCACCCCGCCGCGCCCGGGTGCGGCATCCGGGGTGTCATCGAGCAGGGCGCGCACGTCGCCGAGCTCGGCGATCGCCTGGCGCGCGGCATCGTCCGGCGTGGCGCCGGCAGCCGCGAGCTCGTCCGCGCGCGCCATGAGGTTCGCGCGCATCTCCTCCTTCAGGTCCTGCGCGTCGGGCGTCATCTCGATGCCCTGGAAGGCTTCGTCGAGGAGACGGTGGATGTCGGGGTTCATTGCTGGCTCTCCTTCACGTCGAGCAGGGCGTCGATGATGCGCCGGGTCGCGGTCCAGGCCGCGACGTTGCCGCGGAACACGGCTCGGCCGGCATCGGTGATGCGGTAGTACTTGCGGCGGCCGCCCTGGGACTCGTCGCCCCAGTAGGACTCGACCAGGCCGTCCTTCTCGAGGCGGCGGTAGGTGGCGTACAGCGTGGCCTCTTTGATCTCGTGCTGACCGCCGGTCGCGTCGCGGATGGCCTTGTAGATCTCGAAGCCGTACGCGTCGCCGCGCCGCAGCACCCCGAGCACGATCGTGTCGGTATGACCGCGCAGCAGGTCGGCCGCGAACGCGTCGTCTTGTGTCATGTGCAGTACTGTATCACATCAAGTACCTATGACCATCGGATACCTCATCAGGTCGATATCATCCCGATGCGCGTGCCTCAGAGGGGACGACCCGTGTCAGCTCGCGGTGAGCCGCTTCTTCTCGGCCTCGACGTCGAAGGTCGCGGCGGGCCAGTGCGGATAGATCTCTTCGAGCGCCTCCAGCAGCAGATGCTGCACCGCGAGGCGCGCGTACCACTTGCGGTCGGCAGGCACGACGTGCCACGGTGCGTGCTCGGTCGAGGTGCGCTCGAAGACGGTCTGGTACGCCGCCATGTACGACGGCCAGAGCTCCCGCTCCTCGACATCGCCCGGGTTGTACTTCCAGTGCTTGTCGGGGCGCTCCAGCCTTTCCATGAGCCGGGACTTCTGCTCCTCGGGCGAGATGTGCAGCATCACCTTGACCACCCGCGTGCCGGTCTCGGTGAGCCGCTTCTCGAAGTCGTTGATCGCGTTGTAGCGACGCTCGATCTCCTCCGTCGGCGCGAGCTGGCGCACCCGGCCGATGAGCACGTCCTCGTAGTGCGAGCGGTCGAAGACGCCGATGAGGCCCGACACCGGCAGGCGCTGCTCCACCCGCCAGAGGAAGTCGTGCTCGAGCTCTTCGGGTGTCGGCTTCTTGAACGCCGACAGCACCACGCCTTGCGGGTCGACCGAGCCGACCACGTGCCGGATGATCCCGCCCTTGCCCGCGGAGTCCATGGCCTGCAGCACGAGCAGCACCGCGGCATCCGTCGCGTCGACGCGACTGCGCGCGAACAGCCGCTCCTGATACTCGTCGAGCTCCCGCGCGCCGGACTTCAGGTCTTCGGCGGCGTGCACCTTGTCCTTCGCGTAGCCCGGCGTCGAACGGGTGTCGACGTCGGCGAGCACGAAGCCCTCGCCGACACGGAGGAGATCGGCGACGTCGCCGCTCCAGTGCTTCTGACTCGAGGCGATCATGGAGCCATCATGGCGGATGCCGCGGCTCAGCGTCCCAGCGGCACCTCGATGAGCTGTCGGCCCTCGATCGGCGAGGTGAGCGCCTGGTCGAGCGCCGAGCGCGTCGTGACCCGGCGGTACTCCCAGCCGTAGGCGAGCGCCAACTGCTCGAGGTGCACGGCGTGCGGTGTATAGAGCACGCGATCCATGACGTCGGAGCCGGCCACGGCGGCCACCTCCAGGCCGTCGAAGATCGTGCCGCCGCCGTCGTTGCCGACCACCAGCTGCAGCCGGGGCTCCTGCTCGTGCGGAGGCAGGAGCAGCGCGCCGACATCGTGCAGCACGGCGAGGTCGCCGAGGATCACGCGCGTGACGCCCGGATCGCCGGACGTCTGGCTCGCCAGCGCGATGCCGGTGGCCGTGGCGATCGTGCCGTCGATGCCCGCCAGCCCACGATTGGCGTGCACCGGCACCTTCTTGCCGGGAAGCACCTCGTCGGCCACGCGCACCAGCCGCGACGAGCCGAACACGAGACGATCGTGGGGCCACGTGGCACGCCAGACGGCGTCGACGAGCGCGGCGCGGTCGATCGGCGCGCGGATGACCTCGAGCTCGGCGGCGATGGCGCCCAGCCGCTCCCCCGGCACCGCAGACGAGAGCCCGTCGGCGTCGGGAGCGGGCGGCGTGAGATCGACGGATGCCGCGCGCGACGCCTGCAGCCACTCCCCGAGCCAGTCGCGGTCGGGGTCGCCGGTCGCGACGGCGATGCGGTCGGCAGCGAACGTCGCGCCGTTGAGGTTGAGGGGCTCGCCGGGGCCGCGCACGGCCACGACCTCGATGTCGGCATCCGCCAGCAGCTTCGCGGTCTCGCGGCTGAGCGTGGGATGACCGAGCACGACGACGCGCTCGATGCGCCCGCCGAGCTCGGGTTCGCGCAGCAGCCGGCGGTACCCGTGCACCAGGTGGCGTCCGTAGCGGGCACCGCTCACGATCTCGGCGATGAGCGGCCACCCGCCGACGTGCGCGAGCTCCTCGGCATCGGGGCCGGCGTCGGCACCGGCGAGCACGATCGTGCGGGGTCCTCGTTCCAGGACGAGCGGCGCGTCCTCCGGCTCGGTCGGCACATCGGCTTCGCCGATCCCGCCGCCGCCCTGGTAGAGCGCTCCGGATGCCTCGTCCTCGACCTCGGCGTCCACCGGCGGCCCGTCGGGGTCGTCGTCGGCGGCGGTCTCGAGCTCCGACGCCGGCACGCCCATCCAGCCGGGGAGCGCTCCGGCCAACGGCTCGCGGTACGGCAGGTTCAAATGCACGGGCCCGGGCGCACGGGTGCCGGCACCCAGCGCGGCGGCGACCGCCTCGTCGGCCAGCGCCCGCAGCATCGCGCTCTGCTCGTGCGTGCCATCGGGATCGACCGCCTCCGGCACCGGCACATCGGCTTCGAGTCGCACGGTGGGCGCGAACATCCCCGGCTGGCGAGTGGTCTGGTTGGCGCCGACGCCGCGCAGCTCGGGCGGGCGGTCCGCCGTGAGCAGCAGCAGCGGCACGCCGGCGTGATGGGCTTCGAGCGCGGCCGGCAGCAGGTTGGCGACCGCGGTGCCCGACGTGCAGACCACGGCCGCCGGCATCCGTGTCTCGCGTCCGATGCCGAGCGCCGTGAAGCCGGCGACCCGCTCGTCGATGCGGACGTGCAGGCGGATCGCGCCACGGCGCTCGAGCTCGGCGGCGACCAGCGCGAGCGCCTGCGAGCGGGAGCCGGGGCTCAGCACGACGTGGCGAACCCCGAGTTCCACCAGCCGGCACAGCAGCGCCGCGGCGGCATCGCTGGCGGGCGCGGAGTCGAGAGCGCCGTCGTCGGCGCGCGTCCCGATCACGTCAGCCGATGGCCCCGCGCTGACCGCGGGCGTCGTCGTCGCCCTCGGCGGGACGGGTCGGCGGCTTCGACTGCGGCGGGGTTCCGGGAGCGGTCGACCCGCCCGCAGCGGCGGGAGCGATTCCGCCCGGCCCAGTAGTGTCATCGGATGCCGCGGGCGTGCCCGGCGGGTTCCACCGCGGATCCTCGCTCTCGGAGTCGAGCTGTGCGAGCTCCTCCTCCAGGCGGCGGATGCGCTCGTCCTGATCGCTGATGCTGCCGATGCGACCCAGGAATTCGGGATCGTCGTCCGGCGCGCGACGGGCGGCGACGGTCGAGGCGCGCATGCGCCCGACGATGAGCCAGAGGATGCCGCCCAGCACGGGCAGCAGGACCACGATGAGGATCCACACCGGCTTGCTCACCCCGCGGTGCCGGTTCGGGGGCTGGACCGCGCAATCGACGATGGTGAAGACCCAGAACGCGGTCGCCACCAGGGCCAGAATCAACAGCACCCGAGGCATCTTCCCATCCTAGGCGGGCGGGGCCCGGCATGGGCGGCCGGCATTGCTCCGTGACGCAACCGTCGCCGAAACCCGCCTGCGCGGCGAACGTAGGATGGAGAGGTGAAAGCGCGCTCGGCCATCGTCTACTCGGTGCTGCGGCTGCTGGCATTCCTCGTGCCGTTCGGCATCCTCATGCTGTTCCCGATCATGCAGGAGTACTACTGGCTCGCGGCCATCTTCGCCGCACTCATCGGCCTCAGCCTGTCGGTGCTGTTCCTGCGCAAACCGCTGGCCGACGCGACCGCCGGCCTGGCCGAGCGCCGCGAGCGGTCACGCTCCGCGGCGACGGACGAGCAGGCGGAGGATGCCGCGGCCGACGCCGTAGCTCCTCCCCGGGCGCCTGACGCCCCCGGCGCTCCCGATGCGCCGGGGGCCTCGAGGTCCTGACCCGGCCGGCACCCGCCCTCCCGGCCGGCCCCTCCGCGCCACCGGCGCCGCCCTCGCGGCGGGCTCCGCCGCGCGAAAAGTCGGGCGCGTCACGCAACGCGCCGCGCCGCGGCATCCCATTCCGGCGTGTCGCGGTCGCGCGCCCGACTTTTGGTACGGGGAAGGACATGGATGCCGCCCGCCGCGACATCCGCTGCGCCAGGGCCCCAAGCTGCCTTGCGGTCGCGCCTTCAACAGGTCAGCCGCGCGTGATCGCCCGCCGGGTGCGTGATCGCCAGCCGCGCTCGGAGGCGGGGTGCGTGCGGGGGCCGACGGACGCGGGCCGCGGCATCCGTGCTCAGCCGATGAAGGCCCACATGAGGAAGGCGCCGTACGCCACCGACGTCAGTGAGCTGAGCCCGAGCGCCACCACCAGCTCGCGGGGTTCGCGGTACGTCCACACGATGAGGATCGCGGGCAGCCCGGCGAGGAGGGCGAGAAGCGTGAGCCAGGCGATCGGGTAGCCGATCCACGCGAGGAACGCCGCGATGAGGAACGCCACCAGCACGAACACGGTGAACAGCCAGCGCGTGGCGGTGCGGCCGATGAGCACCGTGAGCGTCTTCTTGCCCGCGACGCGGTCCTGGTCGATGTCGCGGAGGTTGTTGGCCAGGAGCACGGCGCAGGCGAGGAGTCCCACGCCGACGGCGCCGAACCAGGCCTCCTGCGGCAGGGCGAGCGCCTGGACCCAGGTCGTGCCGAGCGTGGCCACGAGTCCGAAGAACACGAAGACGAAGAGCTCACCCAGACCGTAGTAGCCGTACGGGCGCTTACCGCCGGTGTAGAACCACGCGGCGATGATGCAGACGGCGCCGACCGCGATGAGCCACCACTGCTGCGTGCGGATCGTGATGGCCAGACCGGCGACCGCGGCGATCGCGAAGAAGGCCAGCGCCACGAACAGCACGGTGCGCGGCTTGACCATGCGAGAGGCGGTGAGACGCGCGGGGCCCACGCGGAAGTCGTCGGTGCCGCGGACGCCGTCGCTGTAGTCGTTGGCGTAATTGACGCCGATCTGCAGCGACACCGAGACGATGAGGCAGAACAGCGCGATCACCCAGTGGAAGACGTCGGTCACGAGGATCGCCGCCCCCGTGCCGACGAGGATCGGCGTGACCGCCAGCGGCAGGGTGCGCAGGCGCGCGGCGCCGATCCAGTCGCCGACCGTGGGATCCGGGATGCGCGCGGGGTCGCGCGAGACGCGCGCCTTCTGCGGATTCCCGCGGGGTTGCTGCTTCTTGCGTGCCGCGGTGCTGCGCTTCTTGCTGGGGGTTCCTGCCACGAATGCACATCATAGGGGTCGAGCCGATGAAGAGGAGCGTCGCGCGTCAAGCCCCCTGCCGGGCCGCGGCATCCTGCCCCATCATGGTGGCCATGTTGAGCATCGGATCCACCGTCCTCACGGTGGAAGACATGGGGCGCGCCGGCGACTTCTGGCGCGCAGCTCTCGGGTACGACAACCGCAGCGAGCCGAGCGACGACTGGGTGATCCTCGATCCGCCGGGCAAAGCCCATTGGGCGGCGCCCGGGGCGAGTCTCGCCCTATCGGTCACCGGCTACCCCCAGCACTACCCGCCGCGCATCCACCTGGACCTGTACGCCGAGGACCAGGCCGCCGAGATCCAGCGGCTGCTCGGCCTCGGCGCCCGCGAGGTCGATTGGGACGGCTACCCGGACGACGCCGACTGGGTCGTGCTCGAAGACACCGAGGGCAACAGGTTCTGCGTCGTGCAGACCGGCCCGTACCCGCAGTGACGCGGCCAGCGCCGCAGTGACGCGGGGCTGCCGCAGTGACGCGGGGCTGGCCCGGCGCCCGGCCCGCGGCCGTTCACCGGCGGTGGCGGAGCGGCGTCACCACCTGTCTCGCCGGCCGTTTCCTCAGATGAGGACGCACGTGCACCTCAAATGAGGAACGGAGCCGAGATGAGGGACGAATCGCGCGGAATCGACCTCATCTCGGCACACGTCCTCAGTTGAGGACGATGCGGGCGCTGAGCACGACGCCCCGCCGTGAGCGGGCGGCGCGCGCGGTCAGTGCAGGGCGAGGACGGCGCGGCGGATGGCCTCGCGGTCGGGCTTGCCCGACGGCAGGGTGGCCAGCTCGTCGACCAGCACGAGGCGCGACGGGCGCGCGTGCGCGCCGATCTCCGCCTGCACGGCCGCGCGCGCTTCCTGCAGCTGCACGGCCTCGCTCCGGCGGAGGGCCTCGCCACGGGAGGCGACGACGACGGATGCCTCGCCCCAGCGCTCGTCCGGAACGCCCACCACGACGGCCGTGTCGAGTCCCGGTATCCCGCGTACGATCCGCTCGACCCGGTCCAGGGAGATGTTGACGCCGCCCGACACGATGACGTTGTCGATGCGCCCGCGCACCCGCAGCACGCCGTCGTCGAAGATGCCGGCGTCGCCGGTGCGGTACCACCGGGTGCCGTCGCGCTCGCGGAAGAAGGCGGCATCCGTTCGCTCGTGATCACCCAGGTAGCCCTCCGCCAGCGTGGGTCCCGACACTTGGACCTCGCCGTGCTCGACGCGCACGCGCACGTTCGCGAGCGGCACGCCGTCGTACACGCAGCCGCCGCTGGTCTCGGTCGAGCCGTAGGTCCGGACGATGCGCGCACCGGCGGCCTCGGCGCGCTCGAGCGTCGCGGCGGGCAGCGCCTGGCCGCCGACGAGGATCGTCTCGAACGACCGAAGGGCCCCGAGCACCGTGCTGTCCTGCGCGGCCGCGTCGAGCAGCTTCGAGAGCTGCGCCGGCACGAGCGATGTGTACGTCGGGACGCGTTCCCCCCGCTCCGACGACACCATCAGCAGGGCGGCGGCCGAGAAGGACTGCGGCGTGAACGCACCGGAGAGGATCGCGGGCTCGCGGCCCGCGATGAGTGCGCGCACGAGCACCTGCAGTCCCGCCACGTAGCTCGCGGGGAGGGCGAGCAGCCAGGCGCCGTCGCCGATGCGATCGGCGGTCGCCATCGCGCTCGCGGTGAGGGCGTCGCGGCCGAGCACGACGCTCTTGGGGATGCCGGTCGACCCCGAGGTCGTCACGACGACGGCGGTACCCGGCCGGACCTCCGCCGGCAGTCCGCTCATGAGGCCGAGGCTGAGCGCCGGACCGGCGCCGTTCAGCGCGGCGCGCAGCGCCCGCAGGATCTCGCGGGGGTCGTCGCCGACGACGGGCTCGAGCCTCATGCGAGCATCAACTCCTCCAGAGAGCGTCGGCGCGGCCGGTCTCGGCCGTGCTCATCGCCCCGTCGCGCGATCATGAGGAGTTCGTGCACGGCGGGCCCTCAGAAGTGCCAGGGGTAGGGCGACCAGTCGGGATCCCGCTTCTCGAGGAACGCGTCGCGGCCCTCGACGGCCTCATCGGTGCCGTACGCCAGGCGAGTGGCCTCGCCCGCGAACACCTGCTGGCCGACCATGCCGTCGTCGACGGCGTTGAACGCGAACTTCAGCATGCGGATCGCGGTCGGCGACTTGGTGAGGATGGTGCGGGCCATGGCGAGGGCCTCGCGCTCCAGGTCGGCGTGCGGCACGACCCGGTTCACGGCGCCCATCTCGTAGGCGCGCTGCGCGGAGTACTCCTCGGCGAGGAAGAACACCTCGCGCGCGAACTTCTGCCCGATCTGGCGCGCGAAGTAGGCCGACCCGTAGCCGGCGTCGAACGAGCCGACGTCGGCGTCGGTCTGTTTGAACCGGCCGTGCTCGGCCGATGCGATCGACAGGTCGCACACGACGTGCAGCGAGTGTCCACCGCCGGCCGCCCAGCCGGGGATCACGGCGATGACCACCTTGGGCATGAAGCGGATCAGCCGCTGCACCTCGAGGATGTGCAGCCGCCCGGCGCGTGCCGACGCGTCGGCGGGAACGGACGCCTCGTCGTCGGAGTACTTGTAGCCGTCGCGACCGCGGATGCGCTGGTCGCCGCCGGAGCAGAAGGCCCAGCCGCCGTCCTTGGGGCTCGGCCCGTTGCCGGTGAGCAGCACGACCCCGATCCGCGGGTCCTGCCGCGCGATGTCGAGCGCGCGGTACAGCTCGTCGACGGTGTGCGGGCGGAACGCGTTGCGCACCTCGGGGCGGTGGAACGCGATGCGCGCGATGCGCCCGTCCTTCGAGACGTGGGACGTGATGTCGGTGTAGCCGCCGGCCTGCCCATCGCTTCCGGTCTGGCCGGGTGCCGCAGTCCACTCGTCCTCGTCGAACAGTTCCGAAACGCTCACCCGGCCAGCCTAGGGCCGCACGTCAGCGAGCGTCATCGGGCAACCGGACGACGCCGCCCGCAACTACCCTGGATCGGTGACCCCGACTCTTCGCACCGTGGCCGCTGCCGCGGCATCCGCTGCCCTGCTCCTCGCCCTCGTCGCGTGCTCCGGCACACCGGACGCGTCTCCGACGCCCGCCGAGACCAAGACCGTGGCGATCCTCGACAGCGCGTGCGCCGACGACGCCGGGATCACCGTGGCGGTCGACGCGTCGGCCCTCGAAGACGGCGACAGCAAGCAATGGTGCATCGGCACCGAGGAGCCGCTCGCGGCGGCCGACGCCCTCACCCTCGTCAACGTGACGACGGAGGGCACCGACGAATACGGCGACGAGGTCGTGTGCCGCGTCAACGGCGTGCCCGCGGAGGACGTCGCGATCCCGGCAGCGGACGGCTCGGAGTACTTCGAGACGTGCGAGTCCATGCCGGCCGCGTTCGCCTACTGGTCGCTCTGGGTGAAGGCCGCGGAGGGCGAGTGGGCGTACGCCGAAGAGGGGCTCTCGACCCTGCAGCTCGAGCCCGGCGAGTCGCTCGAGCTGCTCTTCACGCTGAACGGCGAACCGGCCGCGCCGACCACCTGACATGACCTTCCGACCCGGTCCCCTGCGTGCCGCGGCGATTCTCGCCGCCGGCTTCGTGGCGGCCCGGGTCGCCTACCGCGTCCTCTTCCACGGGGCCGACGGCGACGGCGCGGTGCTGCTCGACCTGCCGGCGGTGCGGCTGCCGTCGCCGTTCGCGCATGTGGTGCTGCTGGGTCCGGTCACCGTGGACGGACTGTGGGATGCCGCGGCCAGCGCCCTGCCGATCGCGCTGGCGATCGTCGCGTTCGGCGTGCTGAACGCCCTCGTCGACCTCAACCGCGTGTTCGCCCGCGCATCCCGCCGGGGACCGCTCCGCGGGATCGCACGCGCCCTCGCGATCGCGGCGGCCACGCTCCCCTCGCTCGCCGACGGCGCTCGCGCGGTGCGGTTCGCGCAGCGGCTGCGCGGCGAGCACAGCGGCCCACGGATGCTGCTGCCCCTCCTCGAGCGCACGCTCGAGCGTGCCGGGGGCGTCGCCGCCGCGCTCGAGCTGCGCGGTTTCGCAGGACGAGAGCTCGACGGCGACTGCCTCGCCCCGGTCGAGGCCCACGACGTCGAGATCGGATTCGGGCCGGCGGCCGCGGGCTCCGGCATCCGTCTCCCCTCCGAGCTCGTCCTCGAGGCCGGCACGCTGACCCTGGTGGCGGGGCCGACCGGGTCGGGAAAGTCCACGTTGCTGCGCGCGCTCGCGGGGCTGCACGCGCACACCGACGGCGGCTGGATCGCCGGCTCGCTGCGCGTCGTCGGACACGAACGCAGCGTTGTGCCGCCGCGGGATCTGGCGCGACGTGTCGGCGTGGTGCTGCAGCATCCGCGCGAGGCGTTCGCCACGGAGCGCGTGCGTGACGAGATCGGCCTGTCGCTCGAGTTGCGCGGCGTCGCGCCGGTGATCGTCGGCGCCCGGGTGACCGAGGTGGCGGCGCGGGTGGGCGTGACGGGGCTGCTCCACCGGCCGACGCGCGGGCTGTCGGCGGGCGAGGCGACGCTCGTCGCGATCGCCGCGGCGATCGTCGAGCACCCGATCCTGCTGCTCGTCGACGAGCCGCTGGCCGACCTCGACGCCGACGCCCGCACGCGCATCACGGGGCTGCTCGACGCCCTTGCACATGAGGCGGGCATCTGCGTGGTCGTGGCCGAGCACCGGGTGGCGTCGCTGTCGGGCATCGCCGACTCGGTGTTGCGGATCGACGGGGATGCGGTCGTCATCGTCGATGGTGCCGCGGAGGATGGGTCGGCGCCGGCGCGTGCGGTCGCGGCATCGGATGGCTCGTCGCCGTGGGGTGGTGCCGCAACCGGTTCGGGGCGCGGCGCAGGCGTTCGGGGCGCGCCGCTGACGCCCCAGACGCACGCCACGCGCCCCGAACCCGTAGACGGGGGCACGATCTCGCGGGGCGAGCAGTGGGGCACGCCGGTGCTGACGGCCCGCGGCATCACCGTGAGCCACGGCGGGAGGGTGGCCGTTGAGGCGGCGGACCTCGACCTGCACGCCGGCGAGATCGTCGCGCTGGTCGGGCCCAACGGCGCGGGAAAGTCGAGTCTGCTCACGGCGCTGGCGCTGCCCGAGCGCGGCGCGCGCGTCGAGACGGTGGGCCGCATCGCGTTGGTGCCGGACGCCTCCGACGACCTGTTCGTGCGCGACACCGTCACGGCGGAGTGCGCCCGTGCCGACCGGCGCGCCACCCGGTCGCGGGCCGCGACGCCCGCACGGCCGGCGCGCGGTGACGCGAAGGAGGCGGCGGGCCTGTCCACCGCCGCGCGGTTCGCGCGGTTCCTCGGGGTCGATCCGGAGGGGTCCGAATTCGCGGCGCTTCTCGCCCGCCACCCACGCGACCTCTCCGCCGGCGAGCGACGCTGCCTCGCCATCGCCATCCAACTGGCCACGCGCCCTCGCGTGCTCCTGCTCGACGAGCCGACCCGTGGACTCGACCCAGCCGCACAGCACCTGGTCCGAGTCGCGCTGGACACTCTCGCGGGCGATGGCACAGCGGTGCTGGCCGCGTCGCACGAGCCCGACTTCACCGCGTCGGCCGACAGTGTGCTCGAGATGCGAGCCGGCGTGCTCGCCGAGCGCGCCCATCCCGCCGGCTCGACGTCCCGCGAGTCGGGCGTGCCGACGCCGTCCGCGTACCGTTCTCAGGATCCGGGGCCGGATGTCCACACCGATGCACCGCGCCGACCGCGAAATTCCGCGGCCGCGGCGCGCGCGGTCGGCCCGGCGGCCGCCGGCGTTCCTGAGTAC